>NZ_JBWKVA010000029.1:20596-82575 GCF_059421425.1 Pseudomonas sp. GW821-FHT02H09 | reverse complement strand
TTGATGCTGTCGGGGATGACGCTGGCGCTCAGGGCTTCCAGGGAGTCGAAGCCCAGGCTGTTGAGCATGGCTTGCTCATCGCCCGAACGCGGGCCGATGTGGCGCGCGATGAATTCGTTGTGGGTGTCGAGGAGGGTAGTCATACATGTTCCTCAAGCGTCGGCGTGGTCTTTGATCAGCAGGTCGTAAGCGTTCTGGTCGAGCAGGTTGTCCATTGCACCGGTGTCGCTGGGGCGCAAGCGGAAGAACCAACCCGTACCCAGTGGGTCTTCGTTGACCCGCTCAGGGGAGTCTTCCAGCGTCGAATTCACGTCGACTACTTCACCGTCCAGCGGCATGCTGATGTTGCTGGCCGCTTTCACCGATTCCAGAACTGCCACTTCATCGCCGGCGCGGTAGGTACGCAACTCGGGCACCTGAACGAAGACCACGTCACCCAGCGCCGCCTGGGCATAAGGGGTGATGCCAACGGTGACCAGGCCATTACTCTCAAGACGTAGCCATTCGTGATCGACGGTAAAACGCAATTCGCTCATATCAACTCCTCAAAGGTCAGGCGTACCCGCTGCTGTGGCGGATGACGATGTTTGCAGGCTCGTGACGGGCAGCGAGCGTTGCCTGAGGGTTGAGAGCAAGTGTGGTGCCAATATTATTTATTCTTTATAAATCAATTGCTTAATGTGTTTTTGGTGTTCTGCGAAGGGCCCTTTCGTATTGAAATCAATACAGGTGGCGGGGGGTGAGTGGACGAAGGGGAGGCCTGGCGGGGGAAACGCGGGAGTTGCGGCGTTATGTCTTGTATTCGATACGCTGTATCGATTTTCAGACAACGGTGGGTTCAGGCCTTGCCCGCAATACCGTATTTGCGCAGACGGATGGCGATGGCGCTGTGCGAAGATTGCAAGCGTGCGGCCAGTAAACGGCTGGAGGGATAACTGCTGTAGAGCTGTTCCAGCAGGTTCTTTTCAAAACCTTCGACGGCATCCTCCAGACTTCCAACCTCGCCATCGTTCTGCCGCGCCACGGCCGTCCTGGCGATATCCAGGTCTTCGATGTCCACCAACGGGCTCTCGCAAATGGCGGCGGCGCGAAAGATCACGTTCTGCAGTTGCCGCACATTGCCCGGCCAGCGATTGCCGAGCAGCGCCGGATAGGTGCCGGGCGCCAGGCGGCAGACCGGGCGCTGAATCTGTGCGCAGGCTTGTTGCATGAAGTGTTTAGCCATCAACAGGATGTCATGGCCGCGTTCACGCAATGGTGGCACTTGCAGATTGAGCACATTCAGGCGGTAGAACAGGTCTTCGCGAAAACTGCCTTCGCTGACCATCTTTTCCAGATCGCGATGGGTCGCGCTGAGGACCCGTACATTGACCTTGACCTCACGATCGCCACCGACCCGGCGGAAGCAGCCATCGCTTAAAAAACGCAGCAGTTTGGCCTGAAGGTAGGGCGACATTTCACCGACTTCGTCGAGGAACACCGTGCCCTGGTCGGCCAGTTCAAGGAGGCCGAGTTTGCCGCCACGCTGGGCACCGGTGAAGGCACCAGAGGCGTAACCGAACAGCTCGCTTTCGGCGAGGCTCTCGGGCAGCGCTGCGCAGTTCAGGGCCAGAAATGGCGAGTTATGTCTTGCGCTGATCGCGTGGCAGGCGCGGGCCACCAGTTCTTTACCAGTCCCGGTTTCACCCTGAATCAGCAGCGGTGCGTCGAGCGCCGCCACCCGTTGTGCACGGGCCTTGAGGGTGCGAATCGCCGGGGACTCACCGAGCAGTGCATCGAAACCTTCGGCGTGGTCGTGGTGCAAGGCCGACAGTCGTTCGCCGATACGGTTCGGTTGATACAGGGTCAGCAGGGCGCCAGCGTCGGTGATCGGCAGGGCATCGAGCAGCAGGGTATGGCCGCCGAGCGTGACCTCACGCATGGACAGGCGGTAACCGTGCTCGATCAATGTGAGTTGCAAACTAGGGTCATCGAATAGCGCGGTCAGCGGCTCACCCGCCGGTTCACGGCCACACAGTGCGATCAGCGCCGGGTTGGCCAGCAGCACATGGCCGCGACCATCCACCGCCAGGACCGGGTCGGTGCTGGCCGCCAGCAAGGCATCCAGTTGCAGGCGTCGGCGTTGTCCCGGGAGGATGTCGACCATCGTCACCGATTGCACGCCTTGCACACCGAGAAAGGCTTCGCGCAGCTCCTCCAGGACATCGGCTTCAAGGGTCGGGGCATCGATGTAGACGTTTGGGGGCGCCATCTCGACGGCATCCAGATTGAAACTGCGTCGACCCAGCAGCGCGAGCACTTCCTGGGTGATGCCGACGCGGTCGATGAATGTGACGTGGATACGCATAGGTGGCCTGCAAGGGTTGCGAACGGGATCGCTGTGTCAATGAGTATGCCGGGCTCCGTTCGTTTGTGGCGAGCGTGACGCTCGTATCAGGTGCTGCGTGCCTTGCTCGAACAGGCTGCCAGATCCTCGAGGAAGGCCTGAAGTATCGGCGGCGGGGCAATGCCACGCCGGGTGATCACATCGAAGGGTGACATCAGCTGCAGGCTGGTGGGTGCCAGTTGGTGCATTTCGCCGGTCTTGATCCACTGGGCGGCAAAGTGCATGGGCAGAAAGCCCAGGTAGGCTCCGGAGATCAGCAAAATGGCCAGGGCTTCGATGTTATCCACGGTAGCCGCAGCCTTGTTGACGCCCAGATGCTCCAGGTCGTATTGCTGCATGTAGCCCCTGGCGACAATTCGGCTGGCGCCAATTTCTTCGAGCAGTTCGCTACCCTCGGCCTTGCTGCCATAGAGCGGGTGACGCCGCCCGCAATACAGCCCCAATGCTTCCTGATACAGCGGTGAGTGCAGCAGGCCTGGAACGTGGATCGGGAAGTGCCCGATGGCCAGGTGCAGTCGGCCGTCCAGTACGCGTTCCTCCAGTTCTGCGGGGGTGCCCACATACACGTTCAGATGCACATCATGCCCCCTGGACACGAAGCGCTGGGTGGTTCGCGGTATCGGTGAACCGGGGTCGGTAATGGTCGTGTCGATGATCCCCAGGTTGAGCTTGCCACTGATGTGCTGCTTGAGCACGTCGGCGTCCATGCAGAAATTTTCCACCGCCGAGAGCAGGCGCTGAGTGGCCTCATGGATTGCCACGCCTTGTTCGGTCAGGCGAAAGCCGCTGCGACCGCGTTGGCAGAGTTTGACCCCAAGTCGGGTTTCCAGATGGGTCATCTGTTCGCTGATGGTCGACTGGCCGGCGTTCAACGCCGCCTGCGCGGCAGAAAAACCCCCGCACCTGACAATCGCGGCAAACACCCTGAGCAGCTTCAGATCGACATCGTGCAGCTGAATCACCTTGGACCTCCCATCTGTGGATGCATCGGAAATACCGATATGAGTATCTGATGTTTAGCATTTTTACTACGAAAACCTGCGCTCATAGTCATTCCAACGGCGGTCGCCCAGCAAGCCCGCTTAGCCAATAACAAGAATTGGAGATGCCTGAAATGTCGAAGAATGGTTATGAATCCGGTCGCCTGAACTTACCGTTCGTGGGGCACTGCACCTTTGCAAAATCCGCGGTGTGCACCGATTGGGATGCGCTCGATGCCGACGTGGCGGTCCTTGGCGTCCCTAACGATATGGGGACTCAGTGGCGTTCCGGCGCACGCTTCGGACCACGCGGGATTCGCGAGGCATCGACGCTGTTCTCCTTCGGCCACGCCGGTGCCTATGACCACGAAGATGACGTCATGTACCTGACCGCATCGGACGTGCGCATGGTGGATGTGGGGGATGCCGATATCGTGCATACCGACATGGTTACGAGCAACGAGAACACCGAGTATGCCGTCCGCAAAATTCTTGATGCCGGTGTCATGCCCGTTGTGCTCGGTGGCGATCATTCAGTTCACGCTCCGGTGATCAAGGCGTTCGAGGGCCGCGGTCCGATCCACATCATCCATTTCGATGCGCACCTGGACTTCGTCGACGAGCGCCATGGCGTGCGCTATGGACATGGCAACCCGCTGCGTCGTGCTTCGGAAATGAACCACATCGTCGGCATGACCCAGATGGGCATCCGTAACGTGTCTTCTTCCAATCGCGATGACTACGAAGCGGCTCATAGCGCCGGCTCGAAGATCCTTTCGGTCCGCGATGTGCGCCGCCTCGGCACTGAAGGCGTGCTGGAGTTGATCCCGCAAAACATCAACTACTACATCACCATCGACATCGACGGTTTCGACCCGTCCATCGCCCCCGGTACAGGCACGCCCAGCCATGGCGGCTTCCTGTATTACGAAGTGCTGGAAATCATCCAGGCCTTGGCCAAGCGCAGTAAAGGCAACATCGTTGGTATGGATCTGGTCGAGGTGGCGCCCGTCTATGACCCTTCCGGCATTACCTCGATTCTGGCTGCGCAACTGTTGCTCAACAGCATCGGCTTCATCTTCCACGAGCGGGCTCAAGCGCGGCACTTAATGAGCGAAACCACCCCGGCCTGATTGTCCGGATCGATCATCGAACCACAGTGACCCGGCGTGACCTGGCCGCCGGGCAGAGAGAATAAAAATGGACACGATCGTCAAGCATTACCTGCAAAAATTCGGAGTATCCGAAGCCACCCAAACCTTCCTCGGCAAGGTTCAGAAGATGTTCATCGGTGGCGCCTGGGTCGAGGCCAGCGACGGGCAGACTTCCGATGTCATCGAGCCGTCGACCGAGGGGCTGATCACCCGTATTCCGATGGGTACCACGCAGGATCTGGATCGCGCCGTGCAAGCCGCCCGTGCACAGTTTGATGGTGGCGCCTGGCGTCAGGCCAAGCCGGCGGAACGCGAGCGGATGATGCACCGCTTGGCTGACCTGATTGAAAACAACGCCGCTGAACTGGCCGAAATCGAATCGATCGACATGGGTAAGTCCGCTGCACAGGCACGGGATGTCGATATCCAGGGTACGGTCGATACCCTGCGTTATTTTGCCGGCTGGGCGACGAAACTCCACGGGCGTACCGTCGAGCCGTCGTTACCCGGCAACTATCTGGCTTATACGCGTAAGGAACCAGTGGGTGTCGTCGGTGCCATCGTGCCCTGGAACTTCCCGTTGCAGACCATGGCCTGGAAGCTCGGTGCTGCCTTGGCAACCGGTTGCACCCTGGTGGTCAAACCCGCCGAGCTGACCTCTCTGTCGGCCTTGCGCTTCGCCGAACTGGTTCAGGAAGCCGGCATCCCGGACGGGGTAATCAACATCGTGACCGGACGCGGTAGTGTGGTCGGTGCGGCCATGGCCACGCACCCGGGCATCGACAAGCTCACCTTTACCGGCTCGACACCGGTAGGCCGCACCGTCGGACGTGCTGCGCTGGACGAAATGAAGCGACTCACCCTCGAACTCGGAGGAAAATCACCGGTAATCGTGCTGGCCGATGCGGACCTGAAGGCCGCCGCCCAAGCCATCGCCAACGGGGTGTTCTTCAACTCGGGGCAGGTGTGCGATGCCGGCACACGCGCTTATATTCATCGCAGCATCTACGACGAATTCCTGCGCGAGCTGATCGCCTACACACGGACGTTGAAGATTGCACCGGGTCTGGATCCAGACTGCTTCATCAGCCCGTTGGTATCAGCGTTGCAGAAGGAGCGAGTGACCGATTACATCGAAACCGGCAAGCGCGAGGGCGCCGAACTGGTCTACGGCGGTCAGCCTGTCGACGGCCCGGGGTTTTTCGTCGAGCCGACGATTTTTGCCCATTGCCGCAATGATATGCGCATCGTCCAGGAGGAGATTTTTGGTCCGGTTCTGGTGACCGCGCCTTTCGACGATGAAGAGGAGGCGTTGGCGCTGGCCAATGACTCACCTTACGGGTTGGCGGCCGCACTCTATTCCAATGACCTTGGACGTGTGCACAGTCTGATTCCACGGTTGCGGGCGGGTTCGGTCTACGTCAATGCCCACAGCACCATCGACCCGTCTATGCCGTTCGGTGGTTACAAGCAATCTGGATTCGGCAAGGATCTGGGGCCGGAACAGCTCGATTACTTGCTGGAGACCAAGGCGGTCTGGATCACGCTGCCCTGAGTCTCGGCTGACGCTCATCTTTACCCGGCGCCAGTGGCGCCTTCAGAAATCGGGAACGGCAAGGACGCGCCCGGGCTTCGTTCACCCGAAAGAATGCGGTTATCTCGTCATGATCTTCCAACAATAAGAGTACGTCATGAACACTAACGCCAAGTCCGCCCCGAGCGTGTCCAGCCTTGACGACAAGTCCGTCGTCGAGGGGCATTCGATTGACTTCATCCCCGAGAACGAGCGCACCGACAAACTGTCGAGTCAGGGTCCGTTCTGGTTCCTCGGCAACTTCACGTTCTTTACCATGACCATCGGCTTCGTCGGTCCCAGTGTCGGACTGACCGCCTTATGGACCACGCTGGCCGGTACGCTGGGCATCATGTTCGGCACGCTGTTCATGGCCTTTCATGGCTCGCAGGGGCCGCACCTGGGGCTGCCACAGATGATCCAGTCGCGTGCGCAGTTCGGCTATCGTGGCGTCATTCTGGTGCTGCTGGCGACGCTGTTTGTGTTTGCCGGTTTCAATATCGTCAATCTCGTGTTGATGATGCAGGGCCTGCACACGCTATTCGGCTTCAACCCCGCGGTGGTGGCGGTGGCCGTGACGGTGCCGGCCGCCATATTGGCCATCCTCGGCCATGACTGGATGCACCGCAGTTTCAAATGGGCATTGTATCTGTCGATTCCACTTTACGGTCTGGTGACGCTGGCAGTGCTGATGGGCTGGGTTCCCGATGCGCCGATACCGGTGCTTGCAGCCGGTGAAATTGCTCCGCCACCGTTGGGCTTCAACTGGACCGGTTTCATCGCCCAGTTCGCGGCGGCGGCGAGTTACAACATCGCTTACGCGCCTTATGTTTCCGACTATTCGCGCTACCTGCCAAAGAACACCTCGAGCGGGAAACTGATCGCGGTGGTGTTTCTCGGGGCCTCGTTGTCCGGCGCGTGGATGATATCCGTGGGTGGGTGGCTGGCCGATCACCTGCATTCCACTGACGTACTGGTAGCCCTCGGACAAGTGGGCAACACGGTGTCGCCGCTCATCGGTACCGCAGTGGTGGTCGTCACGATCCTGGCCTTCCTGCCGGTCATCGCGATGAACATTTACAGCGCGAAGCTGACCACTCTGACCTGTGTCGATTCGATCAAGCACATCGAGCCGACACGCAAGGCGCGTGTTCTGGCCATCGGTTTCGTGATCCTGCTGCAACTGGGCGTCGCCCTGAGCATCCAGAGTTCGGGTAAAGGACTGTCGGTGCTGGGTATCTACCTGGTGGTGATGCTGTACTTCCTGGTGCCGTGGACCTCGGTCAACCTCACCGACTATTTCTTCGTCCGCAAGGGCCGCTACGCCATTCCGCACTTCTTCATGCCGCACGGCAACATCTACGGCAGTTGGGGCCTGCGCGGCATCGCCGCGTACGCGATCGGCTTCATATCCATGATCCCGTTCTTTTACATCTTCGACGGCGTTGAACAGCGTGAGGTCTATGTCGGCCCACTCGCAAAAGCACTCGGCAGCATCGATATCGCCTGGCTCGTCGGGTTGATCGTGTCGGGGTTGGCGTACTACTGGCTCAGCCGCTCGATTGACCTTGCGCGTGAAGAAGCCGTCATCCAGCACATCGAAAAAACATCTCCGCAATACACCACTGGCGACAAGCTGACCAAGCAGGCATTGCCGGTTTTCAACGGATCGACAGTCGGGAGATAACCATGACTATCCAAAAATACGATTACATCATCATCGGTGCAGGCTCGGCAGGTTGTGTACTGGCGAACCGTCTGAGCGAAGACCCCGACACCTCAGTGCTGGTGCTGGAGTTCGGCGGCAGTGACCGCAGTGTGGTGATCCAGATGCCAAGCGCGTTTTCGATCCCGATGAACACCAAGAAGTACAATTGGCGCTACGAGACCGAGCCGGAGCCTTACCTCAATGGACGTCGCATCCACTGTCCGAGAGGCAAGGTTCTGGGCGGTTCATCGTCGATCAATGGCCTGGTCTACATCCGTGGCCACGCTTATGACTTTGACGAATGGGCATCGCTTGGAGCTCAGGGCTGGGGTTACCGCAATTGCCTGCCTTACTTCAAGCGGGCAGAAAGCTACGAGGCAGGTGGCGACAGCTACCGTGGGCAAACCGGGCCGTTGCACACCACCAACGGCAATAACATGAAAAACCCGCTGTACGGCGCCTGGGTTGAAGCCGGTGCCGAAGCGGGCTACATCAAGACCGACGACTGCAACGGCTTCATGCAGGAAGGTTTCGGTGCCATGCACATGACAGTGAAAAATGGTGTGCGCTGTTCCACGGCCAACGCTTATCTGCGGCCGGCCATGGGGCGCCCGAACCTGACCGTGGTCACTCACGCGATGACGCGGCAGATCATCCTTGAAGGCAAAAAAGCCGTCGGGATCAGCTATGACCACCAAGGCCAGACCCACCAGGTCTATTGCAATCGGGAAATCCTCGTGTCGGCAGGTCCCATCGGTTCGCCGCACCTGCTGCAACGTTCCGGTATCGGTCCGGCTGAAGTTCTGCGCAAAGCCGGGGTCGAGGTCCGGCATGACCTGCCGGGGGTAGGGGAGAATCTGCAGGATCACGCAGAGGTCTACATCCAGTTCGGGTGCAAGGAACCGGTGACGCTCAATAGCAAAATGGATCCCCTGAGCAAGCTGTTGATCGGCCTGCGCTGGCTGTTGTTCAAGGACGGGCTTGGCGCCACCAATCATTTCGAGGCCGGTGGTTTCATCCGCTCCGAGAAGGGCCTGCGCTGGCCGGACATCCAGTTTCACTTTCTGCCCGCGGCAATGCGTTACGACGGCAATAAACCGATCAAGGGCCATGGCTTCATGGTGCTCACCGGGCCGAACAAACCCAAAAGCCGCGGCTATGTGCGAGTCCGTTCCGCTGACCCTTACGAGCATCCGCAGATTCAATTCAACTACCTGCAAAGCGAGCAGGACCGGGAAGGTTTCCGCCGCTGCATACGCCTGACTCGGGAGATCATCGGTCAGCCTGCGATGGACCGTTTCCGCGATGTTGAGATCGCGCCTGGGCCGCAGGTGAACAGTGATGAAGAGATCGACGCCTTCGTGCGCGAGAATCTGGAGAGCACCTACCACCCTTGCGGTTCGTGTCGCATGGGCGAGGACGACATGGCGGTGGTCGATTCCGAACTCCGTGTGCGGGGTATCGCGGGATTGCGTGTGATCGACTCATCGGTGTTTCCAACGGAGCCCAATGGCAACCTCAATGCGCCGACCATTATGCTTGCCGAGCGGGCATCTGATCTGGTTCGCGGGCGCAAGATGCTGCCTGCGTCCGATGCAGCCGTCGGTCTCGCCAAAGATTGGGAAACCAGCCAACGAACATCGCTGCCGGGACGCAACGTCAGGGTTTGATCCAACCGAGCGTATCGCCTGCGCCAGGTTAACGGGAAGTTGGCCTGGCTCAGCCACGAAGGCGTCTTGTGTGGGGTTTCATAAGGCACTGAGTCTGAAGACGCGCTGGAGGTGGTGCGCTGACGACGGCGGGGAAGTGCCGAGCCTGTCGTGCTCGGCTTGATAAGCCTGTAAGGCGAGTTCCACTTTTCCGCCGCGGATAGCGGTCCGGACATCGCACCCGGTCATCTCCAGAATGGCTCCCGCCGCATCGAGTCGCCCCAGGTTCTTGGATGTTCCGGAATCGACCCAACAGTTCTCCGCTTCTTTGACGGAGTTCTGGTTTCATCACGCCATCAGCAATCGCTCGTTCCCGAGCGTTTTGAAGCATCAGGTAGCCTTGTTTCAGGGCTCTCTCATGACGCTGTTCGTCCAGCGTCATAGCCTCTAACACGTGCGCCAGGCTACCGGGTCGAGTCTCCACGCAAGGGGGGACGATCTACAACATTCAGGAGGGTCAACGGAAGGACGAAGTTGAGGCTGGCCCACGCGGTGTAGTCGCAGACGGCCGGAGAAGTATTTGAGCTATCGATACAGGCCAATATGTGAGTCATCTATATCCTCTTCTCGGCGGCCTTGAAGAGCCAATCAAGAGGTCGCTGCCCACCCGACTCGTTACGTAGCGTCAATACCATCCTGGCGGCACGTGCCGAAGCCGCGGGACTGTTGTATGTTTCAGAGATGAGTAACCACAGCCTGCGCCGAGGCGTGGCCACCAGCGCTTACCGTACCGGAGCGGATTTCTCGAGATTTCGCGGGAAGACATGTGGCGCTTCGATTCTTTCTTTGAGTGTGGCCGCATAATCCCTGGCCCCCCGCTCATTGCAAAACTCAACACTCCGGTCACCGAAGCAAACAGACCAAAGCTCTTCGCTTTGGTTAGACAGACGCTCAACCTTTACTGACATGATCAAACTCCAGGAGAGGAACAATCAGAAGTGAACTTCGGCGGACTTGATGCCAATGTCCCGAAGCTCATGGATCAGGTCATCCAGGTGCCCGAATGACTCGATTTCTTCGTTGTCATTGACCAGAAAGTAACTTCTTCCCGCCTCTTTCTTGAAAAGGATGATCCACTCGTTCGTGTTGGCCGGGTTGGCTATCACATGCGTGTCGAAGTGCATGCCTTCCCCGTGTTTGGTTTTGACGTCTTCGCGTTTCATGCGGATCTCCGAGTGTGGACTCATTGTGTCCACGAGCATGATTTTGGACCTTTCAGCACTGGATTTTCAGTGCGCTCGGGTGCTGTGCCAAGGGTAGCTCAACGGCTTTACTATTATCACTGCATGTGAATATTATGCACATGCCAACAGAGAGAGGCTAGTCATGATTGCGATACGAGAAGCTTGGAAGGCAGGCCTGTTAAGGCCTGAGCACTGGCTTCGAAATATCGTCTCTGGGGTCATCGTCGGCGTCGTGGCGCTGCCCTTGGCCATGGCGTTTGCCATCGCCTCAGGCGTCAAGCCTGAGCAAGGGATTTACACGGCCATTATCGGTGGCATCCTGGTTTCTCTCTTCGGAGGGAGCCGTCTTCAGATCGCTGGCCCGACAGGGGCATTTATCGTCATTCTGGCTGGCGTGACCGCTAAGTACGGCGTTGACGGCCTGCAGGTAGCGTCGATGATGGCCGGGGTGATTTTGTTATTGCTTGGTATCACCAAGCTTGGGGTCATCATCAAGTTCATCCCCGACCCTGTGATTGTTGGATTCACTGCCGGTATTGGTGTGATCATTTGGGTGGGGCAATGGAAAGACTTTTTCGGCTTGCCGAAAATCGGCGGTGAGCATTTCCATGATCGGTTCTGGCATCTGCTCCAGGTACTGCCCAACCTTCATGTGGCCACGACACTGTTAGCGCTTTTGAGTCTGGTGCTGGTGATTGCAGCTCCCAAAATACCTGGCATAAGACGTGTACCGGGTCCCTTGGTCGCCATGGTTGTTGTGACAGTAATACAGTCTTATTTTCAGTTTGCCGGCGTTGCAACGGTTGGCAGTGCTTTTGGGGGAATTCCCCAAGGACTGCCTGCGATTGGCCTGCCTGATATAACCATAACGCAGGTGATTGAGTTGATCGGACCGGCGTTCGCGATCGCGATGCTGGGGGCCATCGAGTCATTACTGTCCGCTGTTGTCGCCGACGGTATGGCGGGTACCAAGCATGACTCCAATCAGGAGTTAATCGGCCAAGGCATCGCTAACCTGGTCACTCCCTTGTTTGGTGGCTTTGCTGCGACAGGCGCGATCGCTCGAACAGCTACCAACATCCGCAATGGCGGGACCAGTCCAATTGCGGGTTTTACCCACGCTCTCACATTGGTTTTATTGATCTCTTTCCTGGCGCCTCTGGCCTCGGATATTCCGCTGTGTACCTTGGCTGCGATCTTATTTGTCGTTGCTTACAACATGAGTGAGTTGAAGCACTTCAAACGTATGGTCGAGCGTGCCCCAAAAGCCGACGTCGCTATACTTCTCATAACCTTCAGTCTGACCGTCTTCAGTGACTTGACAATCGCCGTGAACATCGGTGTCATTCTCGCCATGCTGCAATTCATGCGTCGGATGGCGTCTTCAGTCAAGGTGCAGCAAATGGTCGAAAAAGAGCTTGAGGTTGAGTTACGGATCAATGGCCATGTTCATCTTCCGCCTGGCGTTTTGGTTTATACCATTGAGGGACCGCTTTTCTTTGGCGCAGCAGAAACCTTTGAGCGCGTTCTGGCTCAAACGCACACGGATCCAGGGACATTGATTATTCGTCTAAAGCGAGTGCCATTCATGGATATAACGGGCTTACAAACGCTGCTCGAAGTCATTGAGCACTTACGTAAGCGCAGCATTGTCGTAAAACTGTGCGAAGCCAACGAGAAAGTCCTTGGCAAGCTGGACAGGGCAGGGATACTCCAAGCGCTTGGCTCAGAGCATTATCATGCTGACTTCAATGGTGCATTGGGCCGTTTCGAGATTGACAAGTTGCCAGGTTACAGCTGAGTGGGCGTTACGGGCAGAGCGATGATCTGGCTCCCATCGTGCCAGCCCATTGGCGAGTGAATCACTTACCATTAGCCACAATTTTGCTTTTGGTCGAGTAGGACACGCCATGTGTCTCCAGGTAGTCTCGAATAAGCTGACGGACGACCTGTGAAGGGGTCAGATCCTGAGATGCACAGAGCTCCTCAAGGGCTTTTTTCTTGACGGGATCAATTAGCACAGTCAGTCGTGCGGTCTTGTTTTCCATGGAGTTGCCAGTACCCTAAAACGGTCGATGATAATCAAATTGTAATGGTCGAGGCATTATTTGTCACCGTTTAGGTGCGGATTCCACGCCATCCGGACACTCAGCCCACCAACATCCGGACACCCGTTCCACGCTCATCTTCACGTTCGGTCAGCTCGCGGTCGACCACGTCTTTCCATGAAAGCCATCTGCAGTTTGAGATCTCATTTCGCGGGGAAGGTTTTTCCGATGCGGTCATGCGCATGGGCCTTTCTTCCCGACGTCGTTCAGTAGCGACGCAGAATGCCTGGGCAGGCCTATGGAAATTAAGGCTGCGAGCAGCACGAATGCGCTCGATATCCATAAGCACGCACCCAGTCCATGCACCTGATAAACCCAGCCGGAGAGTACAGTGCCTATCAGCCGTCCCATGGCGTTCGACATGTAATAAAAACCCACATCCAGCGACACGCCGTCTTCCTTGGCATAGGACACGATCAGGTAGCTGTGAAGTGAGGAGTTCACCGCGAACAGCGCACCAAAGACCATCAATCCCCCTAACAGCACCACCTGTTGCGACAGCCCGGTGTTCAACCCGAGGGCGATTGCCACAGGAAGCCCCGCCAGAGCCAGCGCCCAAAGGAATGCGGCGCGGCCATCAGGGACATGTCCACGTTTCTTGCCAGTGATGCGCGGGGCGAACGATTGCACGATGCCGTAGCCAATCACCCAGGCCGCGAGGAATCCGCCGACTTTCCAGAAATCCCAACCAAAGACGCTGCTCAGGTAAACCGGCAAGGCCACCACGAACCAGACATCACGAGCACCGAATAGAAACATCCGCGCTGCTGAAAGAATGTTGATCGCCCGGCTCTTGGAAAGGATTTCACGAAACCTGGGCTTGGCCTTGGCTTTGCCCAGGTCCTTCTTCAGCAGAATCAGGCTGCTGATCCAGATCAGCGCCAGGACGCTCGCCATGGCCAACAACGCACCCTTGAAACCCATCAGGGCGAGCAATGCTCCACCGAGAAAGAAACCGACACCCTTGAGTGCATTCTTCGAGCCGGTGAGGATGGCTATCCATTGGTAAAGCTTGCCCTGTTGCCCATCGGGCACCAGAAGTTTGATGGAGCTTTTGGCACTCATCTTGTTCAGGTCTTTGGCGATCCCGGACAACGCCTGAGCGCCCATCACCCAGGGGATGGTCAACAAGGCTAAGGGCACCGTCAGCATCAACAGCGCCGCGACCTGGATGCCCAGCCCGATGTTCATGGTCCGGTTCAGACCCAGCCGGGCGCCGAGATAGCCGCCCACAAGGTTGGTGATCACACCAAAGAATTCGTAGAAAAGAAACAACGCCGCGATTTGCAGCGGGCTGTAGCCCAACGCGTGAAAGTGCAGCACCACCAACATGCGCAAGGCACCGTCGGTGAGGGTGAAGGCCCAGTAATTACCGGTGACGAGCAGGTACTGCCGCACTTCTGGAGCGAGGGCTGACAACGCTTTCATGACCGCTCCTTAGACTGCCAGCCCGACCATTCTGGCCAGTTCGACGGTGCGGTTGGCATAGCCCCATTCATTGTCGTACCAAGCGTAGAGTTTGACCTGGGTGCCATTGATGACCATGGTCGACAGTGCATCAATGATCGACGAACGAGGGTCGGTGCGGTAGTCGATGGACACCAGCGGGCGTTCCTCGAAACCGAGGATGTCCTTCAGCTCGTTTTCCGAAGCATCCTTGAGGAACTGGTTCACTTCCTCGATGGTCGTGGCGCGCTCGACTTCGAAGACACAGTCGGTCAGCGAAGCGTTGGCCAGCGGCACACGTACCGCGTGACCATTCAGACGTCCGCGCAGCTCCGGGAATATCTCGGCGATGGCGGTTGCCGAGCCGGTGCTGGTCGGGATCAGGCTCATGCCCGAAGCACGTGCCCGACGCAGATCCTTGTGGGGTTGGTCGAGGATGCTTTGGGTGTTGGTCAGGTCGTGGATGGTGGTGATCGAACCGTGGCGAATGCCCAGTTTCTCGTGGATCACTTTGACCATTGGAGCCAGGCAGTTGGTGGTGCATGAGGCCGCCGTGACGATGCGATGTTCTGCGGCATTGAACAGCTGATGATTGACGCCCATGACGATGTTCAACGCACCTTTTTCCTTCACTGGGGCGCTGACCACCACGCGCTTCACACCTTGCTCGAGGTAAGCCTGAAGCACAGCGACGGTCTTCATCTTGCCGCTGGCTTCAATCACCAGATCGCAGCCAGACCAATCGGTGTCGGCAATCGCCTTGTTGGCAGTTACCTTGATTCGTTTGCCATCGATGACAATGCTGTCGCCCTCGGAGTCAGCCTGGTAATTCCAGCGGCCATGCACCGAGTCGAAGTTCAGCAGGTGCGCGTGAGTCGCCGCGTCACCTGCTGGATCGTTGATCTGCACGAACTCAAACTCTGGCCAGCTCCAGGCTGCTCGCAGAGCGAGGCGACCGATCCGGCCAAAACCATTGATGCCAACTTTGATAGTCATGTTGTTGTGCTCTGTATCTGTTGTCAGTGGGAGTTCGACTGGGCGTCGAACTGGCCGATGTGTTCGATATGGGCTGGATGCTGAATGGCGTGGCAGCTATTAGCAGTGCAGAGAAACAGGATTTTCATCGAGCGATCTCGTAGTCGAGGGCGCAATCAGGCGATTTTGCTTTCGCAGCAAGCGGCTGCCCGTTCAGGACGGTCACCCATTTGATGCGCTCATGAATTTCGTGAAGGGTGTGACGGAACGCGTCGGGTTTGGTGTTGGTGGCCGGATTCTCAAAGCTCCGGGCCAATGCCTCGCCGGCACCAGGTAGAGACAGGCATTGCGCTGCGGGTTATCGAATATATGATTTCCCGTATGAGAGGTAAAGCGTCAGCAGCAGATGAACTCGATAAGACCGTTGAACTCTGCTGAGCATCATTATTGCCCCCTGAATCCAGAGAGAGCGGGAGATCCAACCGGGGACGGCCAGAGGTGACCTGTGGGCGGAGGAGTGCTGGATGACTGGCTACGCTCACTCTGCTACTGGACATCTATACGCTTGGCTACTCCTGCGTGTAGCCAGCAGTATTGGATCTTGAATTCCAATCGAACAGGGGCGGATAAATCGCCCCTGGTTTTGCTGACGGATGAGACCGACCGCATCGAACCGGTTGCAGCCCCCCAGTACCTGAATCCAGATCAGGTTCCAGGGTATTGCGCGATGATCTGATCGGTGCCTGCTTTAGTCAGGCCGACAATCTGATAAGCGTCGTGCTTTCCATCGACTTCCATCCCTGGCGAGCCTGCCGGCATACCGGGCGCAGCGATCCCGACCAGGTCATCGCGTTCGCTCATCGCAATTATTTGCTCAGCGGGTACGTGGCCCTCAACGAACTTCCCGTTGATCACCGCGGTGTGGCACGACGAGAGTCGTGGAACGACACCGAGGTCCTGTTTAACCGCACTCATGTTGGTTTCTACATGGTCAATGACGGTGAAGCCGTTGGCCTCAAGGTGCTGAATCCACTTCTTGCAGCACCCGCAGTTTGCATCTCGATGAACATCGATTGTCAGGGCCTGTGCCGCGTGAGCAGTTGAACCAATGAACAGTGCCGCGAATGTCGCGATGCGTAATGCTCGCAGACGAAAGTTATTGTGCATGGGTAATATCCTTGCCTTGGCAGCGGTGTGAACCTTTGAAGTTTCGACACCCGCTGCATGGGTGTGCTTGATGTTTCTACCTTGAGCGGGGGAGAAGTCTCCCCGATCACTCAAAGTGCTTGATGGTGTTGCTCAGGCAAATGACTCAGAACCACATCCGAATACCAGCCACAAATCGAGCCTCGTTGGTCTTTTGTCCTTCGTCTTCGGCCAGGTCGGCGGTTTTGCCGTAGGAGCGATTCCAGGTCACCCCGATATAGGGCGCAAATTCGCGGACAATTTCATAGCGCAAACGCAAGCCCACTTCGGTATTTGCCAAGCCCGAGCCAATGCCGCGCTGAGGATCGTTTTTCCCGTAAAGGTTCATCTCGGCGGTGGGCTGCAAGATCAGGCGATTGGTGAGCAGAATGTCGTAGTCACCCTCGAACCGAGCGGCGCTCTGGCCGTTCTCGCCGATGTAAGCAGTCGCTTCGGTTTCGAAGTTGTAGAGGGCCATCCCCTGAATACCAAGAGCCCCCCAAGTCTGTGGTGAGCCGGGTTTGAAGTCTTGGCGTACACCGGTGACGACATCCCACCACGGACCGATCGAATGCCCCCAAAGCGCCTGGAGTTCGGCGCTCTCGGTTACGCCGTTGGTACGTTCACCTTCCGAGCGCAACCACAGGCGATCAATGTCTCCACCAATCCATCCCTTTGCATCCCAGCTCAGTGCGCTGCCGTTGTCAGCATCCTGGTACTCGAACTTATCAAGCAGGATGAAGGCGTTGAGCTTTTTGTCGTGCACGCCATGACCAGCCACGGATGGAAAGGCGGCGGCACGATCAGCGTCGGTCAGTACCGGAATGGGGGTACGACTGGTGGTGGTCGCTCCTGAATCCATACTCATATTGCTGTGGTCCATGCTCTCCATGCCGTCCATTTGGCCTTGGTCCATGTTCATCTTGCCGTGATCCATAGCCCCCATCTTGCTATGGTCCATGGTTCCCATCGAACCGTGGTCCATCTCTTCAGCGGCGTTGGCCAAGGCAGAGAAAGCAGGACTGACGGAGACTGCCAGTGCAATCAAGGCTGGGCGTAAAAGCATACTGGTCATGATCTCAATCTGCCTTTTTGGTTTTTGGGTCATGATCCATCGACTCATGGCTCATCGTGTTGTGGTCCACTGCCCCGTGTTCAGGTTTGGACTCGCCCATCAGCGATTTGTGATTTAGGTAAGTGCTCATAACCCGTCTCATTTACTCATCAACCCGTACTTCACGGAACATGCCCATTTCCATATGGAACAGCAGGTGACAGTGATAGGCCCAGCGACCCAGAGCATCGGCGGTGACTCTATAGCTGCGTTTGGTTCCGGGCGGCATGTCAATCGTGTGTTTGCGCACCATGAATTTGCCGTTCTCATCTTCAAGGTCGCTCCACATGCCGTGGAGGTGGATGGGGTGGGTCATCATGGTGTCGTTCACCAGCGTGATGCGCAGGCGCTCGCCATATTTGAGGCGCAACGGTTCGGCGTCAGAGAACTTGATGCCGTTGAACGACCACGAGAACTTCTCCATGTGACCGGTCAGGTGCAGCTCGATGGTGCGATTGGGTTCGCGGCCATCAGGATCCTGGAAAGTACTTTTCAGGTCAGAGTAGGTGAGCACGCGACGACCATTGTTTCGTAAGCCAATGCCGGGATCGTTTAGCTTTGGCGTTGGGCTCATGGCCTGCATGTCAACCAAGGGGTTGTTGGTTTCGGAAGCGGGGTGAGTCTGCATTTCTCCCCCCATACCACTCATGCCAGCCATTCCCGACATATCGCCATGGTCCATCCCAGCCATCTTGCTGTGATCCATGCCAGCCATGTTGGACATGTCGCCTTGGTCCATGCCGGTCATATCGCCTTGATCCATGCCAGTCATCTTGCTGTGATCCATCCCGGCCATCCCGGACATGTCACCTTGCTTCATATCGCCGCCGCCCATGCTTGCCATGCTGCCATGGTCCATCCCGGCCATACCGCCCATCCCCATGTCATCCATGGTCAAAAGAGGGCGGGGATCAATCGCCGGTACCGGCGCCTTCAACCCTTCGCGTACCGCCAGGGTTCCGCGTGCATAACCGGTGCGATCCATGGATTGGGCGAAGATGGTGTAAGCCTCTTCGCTGGCAGGTTCCACGATCACGTCATAGGTTTCTGCTACGGCGATGCGGAATTCGTCGACGCTGACCGGTTTGACGTGTTGGCCGTCGGCGGCCACAACGGTCATTTTCAAACCAGGAATACGAACGTCGAAGTAGCTCATGGCTGAGCCGTTGATAAAGCGCAGGCGCAGCTTCTCACCCGGTTTGAAAATGCCGGTCCAGTTGCCATTGGGGGCCTGGCCATTCATGAGGTAGGTGTAGGTATCGCCACTGACGTCTGCGAGATCGGTGGGGTTCATTTTCATTTCGGCCCACATCTTCCGATCGGCCACGGCTGCGGACCAGCCTTGCTTGCTGACATCGTCGATGAAGTCGCCAACAGTACGTTTGTGGTGGTTGTAGTAGTCCGATTGTTTCTTCAGCTTGGCCATGACGCGACCAGGATCTTCATCGGTCCAGTCGGTCAGCATCACCACGTAATCGCGGTTGTATTGAAAAGGTTCAGGCTCTTTTGAGTCGATCACGATTGGACCGTAGACGCCTACCTGTTCCTGTAAACCAGAGTGGCTGTGGTACCAGTACGTACCGTTCTGGTGAACTTTGAACTTGTACTCGTACATGCCATCGGGTGCGATGCCATGGAAACTCAAACCAGGTACACCGTCCATATTGGCCGGCAGGATGATCCCGTGCCAATGGATCGAGGTGTCCTGGTCCAGACGGTTTTTCACACGCAGTGTGACCGTTTCTCCTTCGCGCCAGCGCAGCAGAGGCCCCGGCAGAGTGCCATTGATGGTCATGGCTGTGCGCGGCGAACCGGTGATGTTTACCGGGGTTTCACCAATAAACAGATCAAACTCGTTGCCAGTCAGTACGCTCGGCAGACCAGCACTGGTCACTGCCCATACAGGGGTGCGCCACAGACCAAGGCCGCCAAGAATGCCACCCGCTGCCAGGCCTTTGACGAAGGTCCGCCTAGAGGTTTTGGAATGCATGCCGTATATGTCCAATCAATCAAAAGGGGAGCTGTGCGAAACAACCAGTGAGTTGCCCATACAGGTTGAAGGCACTCTCTCGGGAGTTCGTATTGGTCCCGGATGAGCTTCGCCCGCCGTCACTAAAGACGAATTGATACGGCAAGCGAGCTCAGAAATTGCCACATTTGAACCACCACAGTGATTACATTTCTGTCAGCTTGAGAGTGCGCTCAGCTATTCAGCAATCAGTGTGCTCGAGTGCTTTGGTTTTACTTTCTGCGACGGGAGGTTGAGTGCCTTGGGTTTGGGCTACTCGGTACGATTCCATTGAATCCTTCCTGGCCGCGTCCATCCGTGCGAATGTCCGGTCACCACCACCTTCGGCCATAGCGAGAGAAGAGACGGTCAAGGCAGCGATGACAAGCAGGGTTTTGACGGATTTCATTTGGGTATCCTCGGATGAGTTTTGTTTTCCCCTTTGAATCCACATCAGGATGATGATTCTTGGGGCTGAGCTTCAGGCTCGATACAACTTTAAAACCCGTTCCCTGTCAGAAGCCTTAAGTGAGCATTACCGTTGTGTCAGGTTGCGACTTCCTTCTTGAACAGATGCGTAAGCGCAGCGCAGGTTCAAGACATGATGCCCATACCCATAATGAGTGCGCACATGGCCATATTTGAGTAGCGCTTGCTGACATCTATCTGAGGCCAGGATTACTTTTCTGTCAGTTTCTGCTTGGCTGGACCTATTCATTGCAAACTCAGTCCGTCATCACTTTGAGATCCACCCTCATGAGACTTCTGGTTGCTGAAGACGAACCAAAAACAGGTATCTATTTGCAGCAGGGCCTCACAGAGTCGGGGTTCAATGTCGATCGCTTTACCGATGGTACGCAGGCGCTTCAGCACGCCTTGAGCGAGGCGTATGACCTGCTGATTCTCGATGTCATGATGCCCGGCCTGGATGGCTGGGAAGTACTTCAGAAGGTGCGTGCATCCGGGAACGATGTTCCCGTCCTCTTCCTGACTGCGCGAGACCGCGTTGAAGATCGAGTAAAGGGGCTTGAGCTTGGAGCCGATGATTACCTGATCAAACCCTTCGCGTTTTCTGAATTGTTGGCCCGCGTTCGAACGCTACTGCGTCGGGGTAACAGTGCGCCTTCGCAAACCCATATGAAACTGGCCGATCTGGAGGTGGACCTGCTCAAGCGCAGGGCCATTCGTGGAGGCAAACGCATAGACCTCACGGCGAAGGAATTTGCGTTGCTCGAGCTGTTGCTGCGCCGCCGGGGCGAGGTGCTGCCAAAGTCACTTATCGCCTCCCAGGTCTGGGACATGAACTTCGACAGCGATACCAATGTTATCGAGGTCGCGGTGAGGAGGCTGAGAGCGAAGATCGACGACGACTTTGAGGTCAAGCTGATCCATACCTCGCGGGGCATGGGGTACATGCTCGACGCACCAGACTCGGAGTCGCAATTCGCTCCTCATGAGTGATCAAGCACCGAATTGATAACCATGGTTTGCGACCTTGCTCTCAGATGGACTGAGCGCTTTGAAGTGTCCAGAAAGTCTTGAAGTCGGGGCGGATGGGACAGCGCGTTATGCCCCGTGAGGCCCCTTATTCTGGGCATAGAGCCAGTCCCAAGCTGACTGAAATGTAATCGAACGGTCCGAGTTCATGTGGCATCGTGTATCTGCACTGTGACGCTGGAGTCTTGGCCAACGCCCCCATGTTCAGTATGTACCAGGACGCGGAATACGCCGGGTATTCGTCTGTGGTTATAACAAGAATCGGAAAGTAAAAACCAGATCTCCCCCCAACCAAACCTCGAATCAACAGCTCATGCTGTGAGGAGTCTTGCATGTCATTCTTTAAAACTACCACCGTAGCCGTTGCGCTTACCGCTGGTTTGCTGATTAGTGCAGTCGCTCAAGCACATCCCAAACTCCTTTCTTCCACGCCTGCTGAAGGTTCGGACTCTGCGGCACCTTCAAAAATTGAACTGCACTTTTCTGAGAGTCTCACGACTCAGTTCTCTGGTGCAAAACTGATCATGACCGATATGCCAGGCATGCCGAACTCTCCAATGGGTGTTAAAGCCGGTGTTTCCGGCGGCGCCGATCCAAAAATGATGGTTATCACGCCTGCTTCTCCGCTGACCACTGGTACCTACAAGGTTGAATGGCGTGCTGTCTCTTCGGACACTCATCCCATCACCGGCAACTTCTCTTTCAAAGTGAAATGATTCATGAGCGACTCAATTAATATCGTGATTCGCTTTGCTCTTTATTTGGACCTGATGCTGCTGTTCGGATTGGCAATTTTTGGTGTGTACGGCCTCAGGGGAAAAGAGCGAATATCTGGCACGGTCTTGAACTTTGAGTCGCTCCTTTTCGGTACATCCACTATCGGCGTACTTCTATCCCTTGCTGCTATGTTGCTGCTGGCAAAAGCAATGAGCGGCGTTTCAGGGTTTATGGAGCTTCATCACCATATCTTTCAAATGGTCCTTATGGGGACTGATGTCGGTTTGACCTGGATGGTCCGAATAGCTGCTCTGCTATGGGCAATTATCGCCGTCACATTGAATAAGCGCTTTCCGACACTCAGTCTCTGGATGGTCACCGCATGTGGAGCCATTGCACTGGCCACCCTGGCATGGACAGGACACGGTGCCATGGATGAAGGTAGCCGTCGCTATTGGCATTTCATTAGCGATATCTTCCATCTTTTAGCCGCAGGTGGCTGGTTGGGGGCTCTCGCGGCGTTCGCTCTGCTGCTGCGTTTGAAATCACTGAAGGGCGAGCAAGAGGCACGAATTCTTGCTCGGGTACTGACAGGATTTGAATCGGCTGGCGTGGTGATCGTAGTGATCCTAAGCATCACCGGTGTAGTGAATTACCTTTTTATCGTAGGTCCAGCCCTCGATGAGGTGATGCTGACCACTTATGGCATATTGCTGTTTTTGAAAATTCTACTATTTTCCGGAATGATCGTACTGGCCATTCTCAACCGTTTTCATCTAAGTCCGCTATTAGAACGATCAGTTCGAAATGGAGAGTATTCAGTCGCGGTCAACGCTTTGCGGCGTAGCATGACCTTTGAATTTTCAATGGCTGTGGTCATAGTGTGCCTTGTTGCATGGCTGGGGACTTTGAGCCCGGAGATGGAAATGAGCTCTGCATAGACGTTTGAATCGCCCCTGGTTTTGTAGGCACCTCCAAGCCTTGAAGTGAGGCCCGCCAGGAGATGCCATGAGCACCAGCGTTACGATTCAGTGGGCGCATACTGGTAATCGATGGTTCTTGATCGATATCAACTTCATTGGCGTGCTGGCTCTGTAGATAGAGGAACACCCATACGTTGCAAGGGGATCGGGCAGGCCAAAACTTTTCCTTACATCCGAAGCACTCCTGGCGTGTCTGTTGGGGGGCGACAGGTACTGTTCGGCAAACTCCTTCGGTATGCGTCCGGCCAACACACCTTCTTGACACCGCGGCTTAAGGTAAGTGTCTGCCAAACACATCGGCCTCTCGAGCTTTCACACGGCTTGCAAATGTTATGCGAATGGGGCTAGATCGCCTTTAAACGTCAATTCACCACATGCCTCGTCGCCAGGATCTATTTATGTCGCTGAGTTTTCATAAAATGCACGCAAATGGCGATGACTTCGTTATTGTAGACTCGCGAAACTCGGCCAATCTGATGACAAGTACCATGGCTCGGCGAATGGGTGATCGGAACCGAGGAGTCGGATTCAATCAACTCGCGGTGGTGCTCGATTGCGATGATGCAGTTGCGCGCTTGATGTTTTGGAATGCCGATGGCTCCACGCTGGATGCTTGTGGCAGCGCAACGCGGGGTGCCGCGGATATGCTGATGCGCGAATCAAATATTACTTCGGTAGCGCTCCGAACCAACCGTGGTCTACTAACTTGCGAACGAACCTCAACCGGCGCAATTTCTGTCAACATGGGGGAGCCGCTTTTCGGCTGGTCGGATATTCCCCTGGCTCTGGAACTGGATACTGCTGTTTTGCCACTTGCTGGTGGCCCAACAGCGTGCAGCATGGGAAATCCGCACTGCACCTATTTTGTGGATGATCTAACAGCCGTTGATATAGCGACAATCGGACCGACAATTGAAACCAACCCACTATTTCCCCTCAGGACGAACGTGCATTTCGTCCAGATCATTAACCGAAAGCACATTCGGTTGCGCATTTGGGAGCGCTGGGGTGGTATTCCGCTCGGTTCAGGTTCCTGCTCTTGTGGCGTCGCTGTTAGCGGAATTCGTCGTGGCTTGTTAGACAATTCCGTTGAGGTTGAATGTGATGGCGGAACCGTAACGGTTCAATGGGATGGCGTAGGACCTGTCTTTCTCATCGGACCGGTAGAGACAATTTTTTCGGGAACAATCACGGATAGCTTATTACAGGTTTTATAGCTGCTATATCGTGATAAACAGAGGAATTAATCATTCCTTACAAAATTAAGCCAGTTGCCATCTATGCGGCAGCAGTTCGGCAATCGCACTCGCACGCTGCGTTGGCAGGCGTGTGAGGACGTCCTTCAAATAAGCATACGGATCATGCCCGTTGAGCCGTGCCGATTGGATCAAACTCATGATCGCGGCTGCACGTTTGCCGCTGCGCAGTTCACTGGTAACAGCCGCGCAGCAGCTATTGTGATGGCCCCTCCGGTAGGCATTTGTACGCGTCCAACCGGGGGCACGACAGGGTCGCCACCTTCAGCCTTGAGCAAAGCGGTTCCTTCAAAGCAGTAGGACATACGTCGACACAAGGCCGCACACCTCGCTTCATGACCATCACACCCGATGGCAAACGCCTCTTTGTGGCTAACGAGGAGAGCGACAACATCGTTGCGTTCGATGTGGATCAGCAGTCGGGTGTACTCACTCCCAATGGGCAGTCGATCAAGACCGGCAGTCCAGTCTGCATGATCTTCAAAACCACCTGACCATCAGCTAACATTTCATGGATCGATTCCCGATAGTCATCAAGCTTGGCGCCGCATTACTGGGATGGATTGCCGGCACCATGGCCATCACCGATATCCGCTTACCCTCGCCATCTTCCGCGCTGTATTACGCAGCCGGGTTGACGGGCGCGGTCCTGGTTCTGATTGCAGGAAGGCTGGTGGCCAAGCGCAATACATCGCACTCAGTAGAGTCTTCCGAATCCGGAAGGAGTGAGTAGCAATGGGACAGGATATTTTCGCTGTACGGGGCGAGTCAGCACCAAACGGTTGTCTGCGGGTTGCAATCAATCCGGGCAACCCTGTATTGGCGCAGCGAGACGAACTCTACGTCCAGTGGTGCAAAATGAGCCCGGCAAGCTCTTTGAGATGCACTGCGACTTCTTCAGGCAGACCTCCAAATTGATGCGCAGCCCGCGCACGCCCAGCTCATGCATTTCTTTCAATCGCTCGGGTGAGACAGGTAAATCGAGCGCAGCGACCGCCCGCGCCCGGTCACTGCCCAATTGCTTGAGTGCATCGATCATGCAGCGATTGTCCCCTGCATAGGGGCTTGGCTGCACGAGCACTATTGGGGCTGGATAATCTCATAGCGATGTCCGCAAGGGCCGCTGCGGCGTTTTCGAACCCAGGAACCAGGGGCTCGAAAATCTGCAACGGCCTCGGACCTTCCGTTATCGGTTCGCCACCCATCGGCCTGACCCTCAGCGCCTGTCGGCGTAAGGCGCTATGGGTTCGACCGGCAACGGCAGGTTGCCTTGCCACGGGTCGAAGGTGTAACGCAGATAGAGCAAGGCCCGGCTCGGCGCGTAGCCCTCGCTGTGCTGCCAGGTGATGCCGGAGCCCAGGACCAGGTTATCCGATAGCCTGCGTTCGAACAGGCCTTGCAGGCGGACGTTGACCCCGCTGCTACTGCTGCCGGCGTTGACCTGGCTGGCATCCTCGGCGAATACATCGCCGGCTTGCTTGATCAGCTCGCGCAACTTGTCCGCCCCGTGAACGGGGTAAAGATCGCTATCGCGGGTCTTGGCATAGGACCAGCCCACCGAGCTTTCCAGCAGCACTGACCAGTCGGCATTTCGCCAGGCATAGTTCAGCGGTACGCCGATGGAATAGTACTGCTGCGGGCTGTAGTAACCGCCCTGGCCCAGGCTGTACTCGCTCAGATCCTTGTCATAGCCCCAGTACATGAGGGTCAGACCGGTGCGAAGACGCTCGTCGGCGCGGTCGATCAGGCGGTAGTAATAGCCGGCCATGGCCGACCGGCGCTGGTTGTCGGCGACGTTCTTGCCCCGCAACCAGTGGGCGCCGAGGCTGGCCCAGACGCCGTCGACACCCCCTTCGTCATGACTGAGTCCCAGGGTGACGCCATTGGCGGTGACGCCCCCCCAGGTAATTCCGGTGATCGGGTCAACCGCGCCGGCATAGGACACCAGAGAGTTGCTCAGCGGCCGTCGCGAGGCCGTAAGGGACCAGCCGAGGGACCGCCAGTCACTGCTGTAGGTGACCCCGCCGAGCCAGTTCGGCACCTTGAAGCCTTCTGGCGAGTGCCCCAGATCCAGCGCCCAGCGCTCATTTTTCCAGCCCATCGCCAGGCCTGTGCCGCTGGTGCTTTCGGAGGTATCCGGGCAACCGCTGGTGACCAGTGCGCAGGTACCGAACTGCTGGCGGTGCAGGCCGTTCGCCTCGGTGGCGAAACTGCCGACATCCAGCTCGACCTGTTCTGCCTGTAGAAAACCCAGGCCTTCGGCAATCGGCGCATCCAGGCGCAGGATGGTGGTCTGTGTGGTCAGGTCGGAAATCCCCGACGACGAGTTGTCCGTACGCCAGGCGAAGTCATGGTAGAGGTGCACCGTCGGGTTCTGCGCCTGGTACAGGGTGTCCACGTCACTGCGCAGGCTGCGCGGCAGCCACTCGTCGGCGTCCTTCGCCCGGCTGGCCAGGGTCATGGCGCGATCGTCGCGGGGGTTGGCCTGCGCGGGATCGGTCAAGCCGGCGGCAGCCATGCTGCGGGCATAGTTGTCCAGCGCCTGCTGGGGCTGCTGGCGGGACATCAGCCGCGCCGCGTCTCGATACAGCAGCGGATCGCTCTGTGGCGTCTCGAGCAGGCGGGCGTACAGCGCGCGCGCCTTGTCCGGCTGGTTCACCCCGGTCCAGGCATTGGCCAGGCGTCGCTGGTAGGCCGCCGGCGCATTCGCTGGCACCGCCAGTTCTTCCAGGGCGCGCTGCGCCGGCGCAGGCTGGCCGCGGGCAATCAGGGTTTCGATCAGGCCCAGCTGCGCCTCGGCGTTGCTCGGCTCGCGCTGCAGGACTTGCCGATAGTAGGTCTCGGCTTGCAGCTGATCGCCGCGCTGGTAGGCCCAGTCCGCCAGGGTCGCCAGATCGTCGGTGCTCGGCGCGCGCAGCAGCAGGGCGATCGCCTGCGGCTCGTGACCGGCATCACGCAGGGCCCGGGCCCGGGCCAACAGTTGGCGGCGTTCGACCCGGCTGGACAGGTCGCGCATATTGTCGTCCCACTGCGCCGCGGGAATGGCGGCCAGGGTGGCGAGAGTCTCGCTGTCGCGCCCGATCGAGGCCATGTACAAGCCGTGGGCGTAACGGGCCGGGGCATTGCTGCCCTGGCGCTGGATCAACTGACGGAAGCTGTCTTCGGCCGCGCTGTTTTGCCCCTGTGCGTGCTGGGCATTGGCCAGGCGATAGGTCAGCCAGGGATCGTCCGGCGCCAGTGGCCGGGCCTTGAGCAGCACCCGCGAAACCGTCGGCCAGTCGGCGCGCCGGGTCGCGGCATCGGCCTGGAGGTTAAGACGGTCGAGCTCCAGGCTCCGGCGCAAGGCCGCAAATTCGCGCTGGGTGGCCGCCGGCAAGGTGTCGAGGTAGGCCTGGGCTTTTTCCGGCGCTTGCGCCTGGTACAGACGCACCAGGGCGCGCACCGCCTTGCCGTTGTCGGGCTGCAGCTTGCGCGCCTGCAACAGCAGGGCCTCGGCCTGAATGTCTTCGCCTTCGGCCAGGGCGATATTGGCCAGGCCCACCAGCCAGTCGGCTTCGTCGGGTTTGACCTGGCGCGCCTGTTGATAGGCCTTGCGGGCCGCTGCCAGGTCCTTGCGCTCCAGGGCTTCGTCGCCCTGTTGCAGCAACATCCAGTTGTGGTTGGCCAGTTGCAGGTCTTTCCACTTGCTGATCCAGGAAGTGTCCTGTTCCTTGCCCAAGGCCTCGGTGAACGCCGCATAGGCCTGGTCATGCTTGTTCTGGTGCATCAATGCGGTGCCCAGGAAGCCGATCAGGCTGGCATCGTCCGGGTAGCTGCGCGAAGCGCGGCGCAGGAGCTTTTCGGCGCCGACATTGTCGTTGGCCTCCAGCAGCTCCTTGCCTTTGACGCCGGCCTGCCAGGCCGGATCGCCGAGCAACTGGCGCTGGTGCTGCAGCTGCTTGTTTGCCTGGTTCTTGAAGGTCGAATAGGGGTAATACCGCTGGAAGTCTTCCCAGGCGCGAGCGGTTTCGCCGCTGACCGGCAGCTTGCTCAGGTAGTTGTATTCGCGCTCGGAGGCGAGGTTGCTGGTCTGGGGATCGCCAGCCAGCTGGTGCAGAATCGCCAGGGCTTCGGCATCGCGCTGTTCGGCGAACAGCAGGCCGGCGAGCATCTGGCGCAGCCCCGCGTTACCCGGGTACTGGCTGTCGAGGCTCTGCAACTGCTGGATCACCGCGGGGCGCTGGCTGCTGATGCCACTGCGCACGCCCCAGTATTCCAGTGCGCTGGAGAAGTCCGGCGGCTCGCTGCCGAACAGCTCCTGGTACTGTGCCACTGCTTCTTCGGCCCGTCCGGCAGCTGTCAGCAGCCGGGCTTGTTGCAACAGATGCTGACCGTCCTTGCTCTGCAGCTTGATCAGGGCCTGGGCCTGGCGCAGTGCCGGCGAACCCGGGGCCTGGCGGCGCAATTGCTCCAGGCGTTGCTCGACCAGCGGCTGGTTATGTTGCAGCAGGGCCTGGCGAATCCCGCCGACCAAGACCTGCGGATGTTGCGGAGCAATCGACTCCAGGCGCGCCAGCGAGTCGCGCACCAGGTCCTCGCGATACATCGCTTCGCCCAGGCGTACCTGTTCGAGCAGCCACTGTTGCTGTTCCTGGGGTGTAACCGGCTGAGCCAGCGCGGTGCCCGACAAGCAGCTCAACACCAACGTCCATTGCGACACGACTTTGCGCATGAGCACTACTTGCATGATGAAGTCCACGCCGGCAGCAGCCGGCCGTCCTTGTCGAAACGATAACGCTGTTGGTCCCAGCCTTGGCCGAACATCAGCAGTGATTGGTTGTAATAGGCGTCCGCCGGGGGCGGGTTCTGGCGTAGGCGTTCGCGTTGGGCCGCCAACGCCGCACCGCCTTCGGCTGTGCTGGCCAGCAGCGGCAACAGCGCCGCCGAGAAGCCAACCGGGCCGACGCCCTCTGCAGTGCCCTGGGCGACATCCACACGCTCCGGCGGATGGCCGAGCCGCGCCGTCAGCGCCACCATGGGTTGCACCTGCGCGAGCAACTCGGCCCTGCCCGGGACTTGAGGATCGAGCATGCCCAGCCAGAGGTAGACGCGGATCGCGTCATAGCTGCCGAGCGCGCCCTTGGCGTCCGCTGCCCAGCCTTGCCCGGTTTTCCAGACCACCCAGTCGGCGGGCTGGCCCTTGGGCGAGCTTTCCAGCAGCAGGCGCCGGGTACTGTTCGCCACGTCGTGCCACACGGGTGCGACCAGGGCAAAACGCGCCAGCAGTTGTGGCGGCAGGTAGCTGGGGTTGAGCCGCCAGCCGTCGGCGGATTCGAAGCCGGCATCCCCCGGCAACAGCATCAGGCCCAGCCCGGGCAGCGGGCGCAGGGTTTGCGCGGCGCTGCGCCAGAGCATGTTGCGGCCAAGGGTTTCATAATCCGGCCGCTTCCAGAGGCGGCCGGCCTCCAGCAGGCTGTAGGCCATCCACAAGTCGGCATCGCTGGCGTTGTTCGGATCCAGCACCTGCCAGCGACCCTCCTTGCTCAGGCCCCACTGCCAGGCGGGCAGTTGGCGGTTCAGGTCGCCGCCGGCGAGGTTGTCCCGGGTCCATTTCAGCAGCTTGGCGAAGCTGTCACGGTCGTTGCCCAGCAGGGCAAAGAACATTCCGTAGCTCTGGCCTTCCGAGGTGGTGATCTGCTGCATCGAGTGATCGATCACCCGTCCATCGGGGCTCACCATCGCCTTCTTGTAGCTCTCCCAGGCCGGCCAGGTGCACTCGGCGGCAGCCGCCAGACCCGGCAGGCTCAGGGCCAACGCCCATGCGATGGCGGCTTTCATCCCTTACTCCTCGTTCGCCAGTCGACGACGCGCGGCCCAGCGCAAGGCGCGCCACAGCAGGAAGGCGGCCAGCAGTACACTCAGGACCGCCATGCCAGCCAGCAGTACCGGATGTTCCGAGAGCTGGAACCAGAGCATCAGCCACCATGGCAAGTAGCCGACAAAGTACTGCTCGCCGACCAGCTGGCTGTTCACGCCGCTGCTCCGGATCATGGCCACGGAACCGGACACGGCGTCGATTTTCCCGTTATCGCTGAGGGTTTCGCGCAGCATCTGGTAGTCGGGGGTATTGGTGGCCAGCAGCGCGACAATGCTGCGCTGGCTATGGAAGGGCGACTGCATACCGACGATCGCCGCCATCGGCGCCTTGGCCGACACTTCGACCCGGTTGGCTCCCAGGTTGCGCTCATCGTTGATCTGCCCGGCCCGGGCCGAAGCCTGACCGGCGGCGGCATTCGACGCCTGTATCAGGGAGTCGAGGGTGTGGTCGAGCCACAGGTTGAGGTCCGGCTGATTGCGCAGGTCCGCGGGCAGGGCGCCCAGCACCAGCAGGTCGACGTCGGCTTTCCTGGCGTCATCCCAGTTGTCGCTCAGGTTCAGCGCCAGCGCCGGGAAGCCGGTTTGCGAGGAGATCTTGGCGACCGCCTCGAACAAGGTGCTGAGCTGGGTGGCGGTCGGATTGGCCGGCACCACCACCAGGGTCTCCGACAGGTCGGCCATGCGGCTGAACGGGAAGCCGCTGCGGGCGAAAGCGCGCAGGTCCGGCATGGCGATGTAATGGTGATAGCCCGACAGGTCGATGGTCGACTCATCGTCGATCAGAGCCCGGGTGTCCACCGGCAGGGAGGTCTGGCAACGGTCGCGCTGGGAGCTACCGAAGGTGCTGGCGAAACTGAAGTCGAAGCGGATGCTGTTGCGATCGCCGATTTTCAGCGCCGGTACCAAGAGGTGGTCGCTGGTGTTCGCCGACTCGTTGGACAGCACCGCCAGGCGCAGTTCTTCCAGACGGCTGTTGGTGTTACGCAGCAGCGGCAGGCTGGTGATGAACTGGTTGTTGAGGCTGATGTTCAGGCGCGACTCGTCGTTGGTCGACGGCGGCGTGTAGCGGTACTTGGTCTGCAGCGGGATGCCCTGGTTACGCCAGACGAACAGGTCGGGCGGCAGGTTGATGTCGAGGATGATCGGCCGCGGCAGAAGGCCGCTGACCTGCAACTGCTCAGGGTACTTGAGCAGTTCGGCGAAGCGCACCGGGCGATCGGTACGCATCCAGTTGGGGGCGTCGTAGGGTTTGCGCGGCTGCAACTGCTGGACGTTTTCCACCGTCACCCGCGAGCTGCGGAACAGGTCGCCGCCCAGGGCCAGGGCTCGGGCGGCCACCGCCAGGTCGGCGTCATTGCGCCCCATCACCAGCAGCACTTTGCTGTAGCGGTCGTTGGGGTTGTCGGTCAGCTGCACCACCGGCGCTTGCACCAGTGGGAACTTCTCCAGGTTCGCGAGGAACTGTGGCCGATGATCGTTGGTGGCGAACACCACCGAAGGATTGAGGTTGTCCTGGTCCTGGCTCGCCGGCAGCTGATCGAACAGCACCGGGAACTGAGCGCCGCGCCAACCCGCCAGGCTGCCGAAGTAAGAGGCCAGGATGCCGGCGGCGCGCTGTTCGCCTATGGTCGGGGAGGCGGCAAACAGCAGGTTGATGACCGGCTTGCCATCGCCCAGTGCGTCGAAGAATGGCCTCGGGAAGTACGCCAGATCGTTCCTGGTCGCCAGTCCCTGTTCCTGCAGGGAAACCTGGCTGGCGCGGCTGACGTTGACCCACAAGGCGCTGTTGGCCGGGTCTTCGCACATGTCGGTGTAATGGCCAATGAATTCCAGACGCACGCGGTTGAAATCGGTGACCAGCCGGGGATCCAGGGCGATCTGCTGCGTGGTCTTGCGCCCCAGTTGTTCTTTCTCGATGGGCACCACGCTCATCAGGGTGTCATTGAGGTAGACCCGCATATGCGAGAGCGTCGGCAGCAGCGCCGGAGACGGGGTGTATTCCAGCTTAAGCCTGGCATCGCTGGCGATACGGTCGCGCCGCAGGGTGAACTCGATTTGATCGCTGTTGTGGATCCCCAGCAACAGGCTGTCGGCCGAACGCCCCAGCTGTTCGAAGGTGCGCGCGGTGGCCCAGCTCGGGGCTTTCTGCTCCTGCGCCAGAGGGGGAGTGACAGGCGCCGGGGCGGCCTGTGCGCAGGCAACGGCCAGGAGCGCCAGGCTGGCAAATAGAGATTTGCTGAAATAGCGGCTCATGATGCGTTCACCGTTATAGAAGAAGAGGAGGGGGAAGACGCCAGGGGCATACGCGGCAGGTAACTGCCCAGCCAGGCCAGCAGGCGCAGGAACGGACCGATCACCACTTGGGTCCAGGCCGGCAGGTATTCGTAGAGCCGGTAGTAACCCTTGGCGCCCAGCTTGAGAATGTCCAGGAAGCTGTGCAGCGGCCGGTCCTGGGCGAAGTCTTCGCCCCAGTTAATCCAGGCGTCGGCCCGGGCGAAGGTGCACTGCACGAAATCGATCTTTTGTTGCTCCGTGAGCCTGGTGAAGCTGATGCCCACGAAGTTCTTGTGGCTACGGCAGACCTCGCCGGGAAACAGGAACTCGCGCTGCCCACGCTGCATCAGCAGAGAAACGCGACCGCCCACCGGCAGCGACAGCGGCACATCCACCTGGAACCCGGCGCCGCCGTCGGAGTAGTCCACCAGCATGCCGGAGTAGAAGCGACCGTTATCCAGACGCACGGCCGCTGGCAGCTTGGACTGCACCCTGTGGGTCTGGCGCACCTGTCGCACTTCAGCGGCAATCGCCACCGCCGCACCGGTGATCAGCAGGTTGTAGACCACCCAGAGAGTGCTCACCAGCACCGTGCCGATCTCGGTCGCCGGGCCAGTGAGCAAGCGCCAGAAGGCGAATCCCAGGCCCGCCAGGTTCAGGGCCGAGAGCACCAGATAGGGCTGGGCGATCTTCCAGTCGAACTGGTTGTGCTCCATCAGGCCGCCTTTGGCGGTGACGTTGAACTTGCCTTTCCTGGGGTTGAACAGCGCCACGGTGGTGGGTCGGGCGATGTACCAGGCCAGTACCGTTTCGTAGACCTCACCCCAGAACGTCTGGCGATAATTGCCCTGCATCCGCGAGTTGGTCAGGCTGGCATGGATCATGTGCGGCAGCACGTACAACAGGATCATCAACGCCGGGGCGTAGATGATGTAGGCGTGCAGAAACAGGAAGGCCAGCGGCGCGGTGAGAAACAACAACCGCGGCAGCCCGGCCAGGAAGTGCAGCATCGCGTTGGCATAACAGATTCGCTGGAAGATCGTCAGGCCCTTGCCCAGCAAGGGGTTGTCGGTGCGGAAAATCTGCGCCATGCCGCGGGCCCAGCGAATCCGCTGGCCGATATGCGCCGACAGGCTTTCGGTCGCCAGCCCGGCAGCCTGGGGAATGCGCACGTAGGACGAGTTCCAGCCGCGCCGGTGCAGGCGCAGCGCGGTATGGGCGTCCTCTGTCACGGTTTCGACCGCGAAGCCGCCGATGTCCTCCAGCGCGGCGCGGCGCAATACCGCACAGGAACCGCAGAAGAACGCCGCGTTCCACATATCGTTGCCGTCCTGCACCAGGCCGTAGAACAGTTCGCCCTCGTTGGGCCGGCGACGGAACATGTTCAGGTTGCGCTCAAACGGGTCGGGAGACAGGAAGTGGTGCGGGGTCTGCACCAGGGCCAGCTTCGGATCGCGCAGGAACCAGCCCACAGTGAGTTGCAAGAAGGAGCGCACAGGGATGTGGTCGCAGTCGAAAATCGCCACCAGCTCGCCATCGATACGGCCCAACGCATGGTTGAGGTTGCCGGCCTTGGCATGCCGGTTATCGGTGCGAGTGATGTAGCCGACGCCGACTTCGGCAGCGAACTGGCGGAAGTTCTCGCGCTTGCCGTCATCGAGAATGTAGATGCGTAGCTTGTCCTGCGGCCAGTCGATGCCCAGGGCGGCGTAGACCGTACCGCGGACCACCGAGAGGTCCTCGTTGTAGGTCGGTATCAGCAGATCGACGGTGGGCCACAGCCGGGTATCGCGAGGCATCTGCGCCGGCTGGCGCCCCAGCGGCCAGCAGGTCTGGATATAGCCCAGGATCAACACCACCCAGGCATAGGTTTCGGCCGCCAGCAGCAACAGGCCGACGGTCAGGTCCAGCGGGTTGTTCCAGTTCAGGGTCGAGGTATAGCGCCACCACAGGTAGCGGCAGGACACGATGGTCGACAGGACGATCATCAACAGCGTCGGGACGCGCCCCGGGATGCGCCGCACCAGCATGGCCAGCGCCCAGAGCAGAATCACGAACACCAGTTGGGCGATGTAGCCGAAGGGTTCGGTGATGCACAGCAGCATCAGCACCACCGCTACCACGCCCACACCGATGTTCAGCCAGCGCTGACGGCGAGGCTCAAGGCCTTTCCACCAGATCCGGCTCTGCCGCACTCGCCGGCTTTGCTGGACATGGCGCGGCAAGGCTTCAAGCAAGTGGCCCAAGCGCACGCCGAGCAGGCGTTGCCGCAGTCGCGCGGGGCGCGTCCAGCGCCGCCAGCTCAGCGGGCGGCGTGGCCGCAGCGGCTGCACCAGCAGCAACCAGATGCTTTGCACCAGCAAACGCAGCGGATCACCCAGGCTCGGCGGCTTGTTCGCCAACTGCGGATACCAGCGCTGGCGCTGCTCGCGCAACTGCTGCCAGCCCGGCGCCTCCAGGCGCAGGAACAGCCAGGCCAGAGCATTGAGCGAGGCCAGCCAAAGCCCGGTCAGAGGGGGGGTATCGTACTCGCGACGCAGGTAGGTGTAGGGAAACCAGCGGGCAATCATGCCACCTCCAGGCGACGGGCCAGGCACCAGGTCGCCAGGCTCAGCACGTCCTGGGCCGCCAGACTGCCCGGCGCATACAGCCCGACCGGGGTCTTGAACGCGAGCGACTCGCGCATCGCCTCATCGTTGTGCACGGTCAGGGACAGCAACCGATCGGCGTGGTTCTTGCGCCAGATCAGCATCAGATCGCGCTGCAACTGGCTACCGGGATCGAAACGATTGACCAGCAGCGGACCGCTCACCGTCTCTTGCTGTTGCAGCAGCACATGGCAGGCCGCGTCTGCTTCGGCGACCTGGATAGGGAAATGACAGGGGCCGGTGTTGCCGTGCCCGACCAGGCGCTGCGGCACATCGAACAGTACCCAGTCGTAGTGCTCGGCCAGGCTGGCCTGACGTCTGGCCCACAGGGTGTGGTCCTTCGCCAGGCGGCGTTCCATTTCAAGTTGTTCTTCACGGTCGAGGCGGCCATAGGGCAGCAAACTCAAATTTGGCGCCAGGCTCCAGGCCTGGTTGTACCAATTCTCGCCATCGAGCACGCCGCGGGCCCAGCCGCAACTTTCCACGGTCGCCAGGTTGAAGTACAGGCGCAGCAGGTTTTCCGGGCACATGTCGACCATCAGCACCCGCTCGCCCAGGCTGTGCAGGGCGTAGCCTATCCCCGCCAGCAGGGAACTGCTGCCGACGCCTCCACGCAACCCGCGCAGACTCAGAGATCTCACGTCCTCACCTCCTGTGGGGCCTTCAGTTGTGTTTCCAGCGGCAGTGCCTCTTCGAGCTCGGCCAATAGCGGCCAGCGCTGCAAGGCGCGGCGCAGTTCCAGTTCGGCGGAAATGTCCACGTACTCGAGGTCCGGCAGCTTCAGCTCAAGCTTCAGTCGGGCGATGTCATCGGCGCGCCCGTTACGGGCATGCGCCAAGGCACTCATTTGAAGCGCTGAGGGTAAGGTAGCCATGCACCTTTCTCCTTGATCCTGACATAGGGCTTGCCGGCGTAGTCGAGCACCACGGTGCCGGAGTTCTCGGACACCGCAGGGGTCTGCGGCAGATCGCTCAACAGCGCCTGCCAGTCCAGCCCCCGGCCCTCGGCCTGGGGAGCGGCGGCATACAAGCGGGCGATGATTTCGGACAAGGCCAGGTAACTGCTGGGTGCGCTGACATGCAGCGGCGCTGAATTCGCCGCGGAACCCATGCCGATCAGCTTGATGCCCACTGGCACGTGAGTGATCGAGGCGCTCGGAATCTCGCGCATGCCGGAGATCTGCATGCGGTCGCCATGCAGCGCCGCGCCGTGCTCGGGCACTATCACCACGGCCACGCGTCGACCGCTGCGCTCGAGTTCCTTGATAAAGGCCGTCAGGTCGTCGATCAGGGCCTGGGCGCGAGGCTTGTACTCGGCGCTCTTGGTGCCGCCGTCGGCGGTCAGTGCTCGGTTGCCGTCGTGCAGCGTGGTGGTGTTGTAGAACAGCGCCACGCGCGAATCCTGGTTGTTCTCGCGGTGCTGCCACCACTTGTCCAGGACTTCCCGGTCGCGCCAGATCGGCGAGCCGTCGAAGCCCACCAGCGCCCGCGACAGGTTTGAGGCGTTCACCGCCGGATTGGGCAGAGCCCCCTGGCTGCGGACTTCATCGAGGAAACCTTCGAACTGACCGGTGTGGTTGAGCATCACTTCGCTGGCAAACCCGAGCTTGCGCAGATCGTCCATCAGCAGGCATTGCTCCGGCGCCACGCCGTAGAGCTTGTTGTGCGGTTGCTGGCCACAGCTGGCGCGCAATAGGCGTATCGCCGCCGGGCCGCTGTAGGCGGTGGCCGAGTTGAAGTTGTCGAACACCACATCCATCTGCTGCAACAGCGGGTTGTCCCGCAGGCCCACGGCGTCCAGGTCGTCCCAGGCCATGGAGCAGATGTTGATCAACAGCAGATCGAACGGCTGGGCTGCCGAGGTCGAGGGTTTGAACTCGACGCGCCGGCCGGCCTCGGTTTCATAGAACTTCTGCAGGTAGTCGTCCAGCGTCGCGCTGTCGGGCTCGGCGTTGCTGACCACGGCGCTGGCAGAAGCCGTGCCGGGGTTCGCAGCCTGTTGCGCGGGCGCTTGCAACGCCAGCAGGTTGGCGCTGCCCAGCAACGCCAGCCAGCCCAGGGTCAGGGTGGTCAGGCGCAGCCACTGGCTGACGAACAGGTAGGCCACCACCACGATCAGCAGCAGCCCGCAAAGGTTCCAGTCGATGAAGCGACCGGCCAGCTCCAGTAGGTATGCACCGGTGAAGTTCAGTACGCCGGGTTGGTCCAGCAGGCGGCTGAACGGCGGCAGCCAGGAGTCCTGATAGAACAGCGCCACCCCCAGCGGCACGGCGATCAGCCAACGCAGAAGGCTCGCATAGCGATTGCGCAACGGCACCAGCAAGACGGCAGCGAACACCAGATTGGGCAGGATCTGCAGATTGAGGTAACCGCCCCAGAACAACAGCAACTTGATCAGAAAGTACAGGTTCCACAGGCCCAGACCCGGCCAGATCCACGCAGGTTGCGCGATGACGGGGATTTCAGGACGGCTCATGGGGCTTACTCTGGGTAGGTTGCGGGGGCGTACGCCGACGTACGCCACGGGATTTCAGGTAACGCGGGCGCAAGTAACGCTCAAGCCCGTGCCTGATACGCTGACTGAAACGGCTCAGCAGCATCGCCAGCGCCAGCGTCAGCAGGCTGCTGGCGGCAATCACCTGCAGCAACTCGGAATACATCATGCGCAAGGTTCCGTGAGCGAAAGGGTGATGCGGTGTGGCGTAAAGCCGGTCAAACCGACGGACTGCGACAGATTGTCGATGACCCGCTCATCCGCCAGCCGGAAGGTCTCGGGTAATTCGGTCGCCTCGATAAAGGCCTTGCGCGGCAAGTGATCCACCGACGGCAACGACTCGCAGGCGCTGAAAATATCGGCCCATGGCAGGCGGCATATATTGCCCAGGGCCGGCTCCAGGCCATCGGCGCGGCAGGCGAACAGAAACAGATAGAAGGTGCCGTCCAGCACACAAGCGATGTCGCCATAGCGGCGCAGGCTGATCTGACTCAGGTATTGCTCGATCTCGAGTCCGCCACGTGACTGCAGTTTCAGCAACTGGTGGCTGATCTCGCCCGAGGCGCCGCGGTACACCTGGTCCAGGGTTGCGATGAACGTGCTCGGCGTCAGCAGCCCGCGAACATGAGGGGGGCGCATGCGGTCGTACAGAGTCTGGAAATCAATGTCGCTGCGGTAATGCCAGAGTTGCCCCTGCACGCTATCGGTCAGGCTTAGAAAGTGCGCCAGCGAGGCCTTCAGCGGCACGATCAGATTGGCGCCGCAGGCCAGCAGTAGACGCTCGTCGCGGTAGCGCAGGCAGGGCTCCATTTCGCGAACGATGATTTTCAGTGCCGTTCCGCACTGATTGCGCAATTTGTGCAACTGACGGGCAAGGTCTTCGACCTGGTCGTTGCCTTCGATGGCCACGATCACGCTAGCGGCTCGCGCCTTGAGGGCGTGCAGCAGCAGCTCGTCGCGCCCCTCGAACAGTCGCCATTGCTGGGACAGCGGCGGTGCGCCTTCGAGTACGCTGCGCTGGGTCAGGTAGACGCGCTGGTCATCGGTGCGGATGGCTTGCGGGCTGCCACGTTGCGCCTGGCTCAGGCCAAGAACGCCGTCGGCCTGCTCCAGTTCGAACTCTCGGGCGGTGCACACGCCCAGCTCGTTGTGCCAGAAGTGCTGCTGATAGCGGATGCTGCCATCACGCCGATACAACTGCGCCAACCCCGACAACTCTTCGTTGAGGCCCACCAGTTCGGCATGCAGCGCCGGTTCCTGGCCGTGGCACAGGACCACCAGGGTACAGCGACGCTGGCGCAACCACTGGCGTACTTCTTCACACCATTGCTGCAGATGCCGGGCGTCAAAGCGCCGCCAGGCCAGGGCCGGTAATAGCAGGAGGATTTGACTGCCTGGGGTCCTGACGCCGCGATGCAACTCGGACGCCAAGGATTTCAGGGCCATCCCGAGATCATCGTCGGCTACTTCGAAGAGCCGCAGACGCTCCGGGCCAGACTCGCCGTCGAGGTTTTCCAGCAGGGCCCGGGGATCGCATCCGCCGCACACCAGTGTGGTTGGCTGGGCTTGCGGCAAGGCGCTCAGGAACTGAAGCGCAAGCGTCTGGGCATCGCTGTTCAGGTCGACGGAGACCCAGTACAGGCCTCCTTGACGCAATAACACTTGCTCATCCTGCAAATGCCGGATGCCTAAGCTGACATGACTCAAACTGACCTCTCCGTACCCGAAAAATGCCTTAAACCAACCGGGCCGAGAGCCCTATGCAACAATCGATCCTCTACCGCCTTCTTACCGTGAACCGGGTGTGCAACGGCCGCTGCAAAGGAGCTGTCATCTGGCCGGAAACCTCGAAAAAACCACGGACGTCCAGGGATGAACCCTGCGCCTGACATGACCTGAATCATCCTTGCTGCTGGACGGGCAGACCCGTTCATGTGCCTGTTGCCATATCGGATGCGACAACCATCCTCGGCGCTCGCCGGCACTCGGTGTCTGGCTCGTGTGACTTCTTGAACCATCCACGGCAGAGCCTCGGGGTCCCGTAAAGCCGGGACTCGCGGCGTGCAATCATCAAGTGTTTGTTTCGAGTAATGAATAACGTCCTTGTCATCTTTCAGCGAATTCTTCCTTGGCTATCAAGGCTTTACGGCAGTTATCGGTGAACTTCGCGGCTCAGGGCCGAGGGCGCAGTCAATGCGGCGCCTCGCTGGTGGGGCACAAGTCCCATGCAACTCGAACCAGCCCTGTCGTCTCCAATCACTCAGTCGAGTGTCTTGTCTGAATACTTCTGTGTTCAACCGGGTGCACGGCAAATCAAGCTGCTGGTCCGTGCATTTTGATCCGGGTCCGGTACGCAATGATTGCCGCAAGTAGTGCAACGTACAGGCAGGTGCAACCAAGGTTTCGAAGCTTATCCGCTGCTTGTCGTGTCGGCTAAGCAAGTCGACAGCAGAGTTGATATCAAAATGATACCGCCAATTTTTTGAATTGTCCAAGCGTTACTTCGAGAATTGTCATTAAAAACAACCAAATGGCGCCATAAAAATGACGGTACACGCTCAGCTGGTCAACGCAACGTACTCTTTTCGCTCGTTGATTGGGGCACGGTAAGACTGGCGACTTGCAGTCCAGTCGTCAGGCAATTGAGGGCACTGTAATATCGCCTGCAAACGTTTCGACGCAGTCGAGGCAACTTCACAGGGCTCTGTAGTGAACATCGACACCCGCGTCAAATTCCGTCACCTCGTATGCTTTCTTGAAATGGCTCGTCAGGGCAGCCTGGCGCGGGCGGCGGATGTGTTGGCAGTGAGTCAGCCGGCGATGTCGAAGACGCTCAAGGAGCTGGAGGAACTGCTGGCGACAAGCCTGTTTATGCGCAGTAAAAGTGGCGTGAGCCTGACCGAGGCCGGGGTCGCCTTTTTGCGTTATGCCGGGCCTTCGGTGCAGGCGCTGCGCGATGGGGTGAATACCTTGCGCGGTGGCGAATATGCGGCGGGCAGGGTGCGACTTGGGGTGTTGTCGACGGTGGAAAGCTTGCTGGTGCCTGAGGTTGTGCGGCGTTTGCACGAGCGCCATTCGGCGCTGGTGGTCAGTGTGGTGACCGGGCCGAGCGCGTATTTGTTGTCGCAGTTGCGAGTGGGTGATGTCGACCTGGTGGTCGGTCGTATGACCGACAGTCCGGAGATTCAGGGGCTGACTTTCGAGCATCTGTACAGCGAATCCATGACCCTGGTGGTGCGCCCCGATCATCCCTTGCTGGCCGGGCCACTGGAGCGTGGCGCCCTGGAAGATTTCCCGCTGGTGCTGCCACTGGCAGGGACGACGATTCGCAAGTTTGCCGACAGCCTGTTCGTGCAATGTGGCATCAGCCAGTCGCGGCAGCGTCTGGAAACCTTGTCCGTGACCCTGAGCCGCCGTTATGTGTTGTCCAGCGAGGCGATCTGGATCGCGCCGCTGGATGCAGTGCGCCTGGATCTGGCAAGCGGCGAACTGGTCGAGATCAATCCGGGGCAGCGCGAACCGGGTGGTTCAGTGGGGATTTCCAGTAATGCCAGCCTGCCGTTATCACTGGCGGGCCAGTGGTGTGTCGAGGTGCTGCGCGAGGTAGGGCAGGCGTATCGCGAAGGGTTTTATCCATAACCGTATGGTTATGTTTAAGTGGCTGTTTTTCAATATTCACGGTGGGTCTGTTGTTTGAAACTGCGAGGCACCCCCTCCATCAATCAAACAACAGGAGATCGACATGTCTGATGCAGACAGCAGTCGCTTCGTCATCCGTGACCGAAACTGGCACCCCAAAGCCCTGACCCCTGATTACAAAACCTCTGTCGCCCGTTCTCCACGCCAAGCCTTGGTGAGCATTCCCCAGTCGACCAGCGAAACCAGCGGCCCGGATTTCTCCCACCTGAAAATGGGTCGGTTCGATAACGATCTGCTGCTCAACTTCAACAACGGTGGTTTGCCGGTGGGGGAGCGGATCATCGTTTCCGGCCGGGTCTGTGATCAATATGGCAAGCCAATCCCGCATACCCTGGTGGAGATGTGGCAGGCCAACGCCGGCGGTCGCTACCGGCACAAGAATGATCGCTATCTGGCGCCTCTGGACCCGAATTTCGGCGGTGTCGGCCGGGCCCTGACCGACCGCGATGGCTATTACAGTTTCCGCACCGTGAAGCCCGGCCCGTATCCATGGCGCAATGGCCCGAATGACTGGCGACCGGCGCATATTCACTTTTCCATCAGCGGGCCATCGATTGCCACGCGGCTGATCACTCAGCTGTATTTCGAGGGCGATCCGTTGATCCCGATGTGCCCGATCGTCAAGTCGATCGCCAACCCAGAGGCGGTACAGAGCCTGATCGCCCGGCTCGATATGGGCAGCGCCAATCCAATGGATTGCCTGGCTTATCGCTTCGACATCGTGTTGCGCGGCCAGCGCAAGACCCACTTCGAAAACTGCTGAGGAGTGACGCTCATGCCTATCGAACTGCTACCCGAAACCCCTTCGCAAACGGCCGGCCCTTACGTGCATATCGGCCTGGCTCTGGAAGCTGCCGGCAACCCGACCCGGCCTGAGGAAATCTGGAACCAGATGGCCAGGCCCGGCGCGCCAGGTGAACAGATTCTGCTGATCGGTCATGTCTATGACGGCAATGGCCACCTGGTGCGCGACTCGTTCCTGGAGTTCTGGCAGGCCAACCATGAAGGGGTTTATGACCCGGTCTTCGACTCGGAAAAAGCCTTCAACAGCTTCGGCCGGACCGCCACCACCTTCGATGCCGGTGAGTGGACGCTGAACACCATCAAACCCGGGGTGGTGAAGAACGCCGCCGGTGTGCCGATGGCGCCGCATATCAATGTGTCGCTGTTTGCTCGCGGGATCAATATTCACCTGCAGACCCGGCTGTATTTCGCCGATGTGCCACACGCCAACGCGACGTGCCCGGTGCTGAATCTGATCGAGCAACCGCAGCGTCGGGAAACGCTGATAGCGCAGCGTTGCGAGGTGGACGGCAAGGTGGCTTATCGTTTCGATATACGCATTCAGGGGGAGGGTGAAACGGTGTTCTTCGATTTTTAAGCCTGCATTGCGCCGAGCCAATGAAATTAACGAGCGATGCCGACTACCACACGGCAGACCTCGTTGTTTACAACGTTTCGAGTCGTCATGGTTTGCTTCGGATCAGGACAAACAGGAATGTTCGATCATTGGCATATTGTGCCATTGCACTTGCACAAGCATGACTTTTGCTTTGTGGATGATGGCAAATTGATGCTTTATCACCTCAAGGAATCCGTTGATGTTGATCCGCGTCAAGGTCGATCAGAGGGACGAGGCGTAACAATGCCGTGTGCATTGCCGTCCGTTGCACGTTCGTCGGGCAGACCAGCGTCGAAATGCGTAAGCAGGGGCATGCCGCATTGGTGGCATTGGGATTCATGCGAGGGGTTTGCGTGTTGGCAATACAGACAGATGGGCATGTCACTCACTCGAACTGTTCCAGGCGCAGACGATCAACCATAAAAAATCGTCCTGATGGCTGGGGAGGGAGATGGCTAGCAAGTCAAACGAGACTTAGAGAGACACCGCTGGCCAAAGCCACGATTGAGGTCAGCACGACAAACCATGCCAGTGGCTGGATGACTTTTCTCATGACGACTCCGGGTAATCGAAGTGGGATCAAAGGTTTCTGTGGGTGTGCCCATATTTGAGCAAAACCCGGGCCAGGCCCGGAGGTCCTTATTTATTGGGGCTGTCAGAGTGTGAGGTGAAAAAGACCATGAGGTTTAGGGTGAAAACACCCACTTAATGGTTATTTTTACCCCGGGTGGGTGACCCCCTTGTGGGGAGGGTGCTTGCTCCTGCTTGTGCAGGGTGGCGACGTTGAGGTAGGGCACGAAACTGCCCTCCTGAAAACCCAGCCGATTGTCCGCAGTGGCCCGAATATCGGCTTCCAGATGGATATCGGAATCCGCGTTGGCGCGCATCATTGCGGCTGGAGCCATTCCATAAGCTACGTAAAATCTGCCAGCGTTTGGTTAGTCAGCAGACCTGAAATGTACGTAGGAACGAGATTTTCGTTCTGATTCTGACTGTCAAACTTGCTCTAAAACGTTTTCACACAGCCTCGGCCGTTTTCTGCCAATCTCCTCTTCGACGTGCATTGGTCAAGTCGGATGCAGACGATGGTCAGCACTAATGCAATTGGCTAGTCAGCGCGAATGCAAACAGGTGGTCAGATGGGATGTAATAACGCAGTTAGCTGACCCGCTGCTGGCGATGATGGAGTGGCTGGCCAGGTTTGGTCGCGTCTGGAGGTGGAGGCGGGGGAACCTTGATTCAGTGTAGCGGTCAACAAACTCCGGACACGGCAATAGGTCGTTCTTCTGCCATTATCCGTTCGCAGACGGTAGAACCCCGCTCATGCCATCATCAGCATCATTAAAGTTGAAACCCTGGCGCGGATTTTTAGAATGGTCGGGATCAACGTACAGCGCTTCGTGTTCGGGCTGACCGAGCCCGCATCGGTGGTGTGATCAAGGATATTGAAAACATGCTCGCCGCAGCATAACCAGAAACCGCTCCAACTAAAGCTCCGTGATACGGGGCTTTACCGTAAGAATCCCCCCTCAATCCAATTCAAAGATTTTAAGCATGAACCTACGCAAAATTGCAGTGGGGCTGTCGGCCCTTGTTTTGTTCTCGACGGGTGCGGCTGAAGCTCGCAACCTGCTGGACTTCATCAAACCGTCCAGCCAGCATGAGGAGCAAGGGTACCGCTCTGGCTCAATCAGCCAGAACGTGGCGATTGACCTCTATTCAAGCAAACAGAAACAGGCATCGTTTGATGGTTGTGCAGACCTGTTCCCGGCAGGCAGGCCGATCAACATGGCTAGCGTGCCTGCAACGATGAAGCCCTTGGCGCTGTGTTCCGACGACTTTGCGGTGCTGTACTCGCAAACCAGCAAGACTCCGCTGGTTGTGGTGGAGCGCCTCAATTCAGCCCAGCTACAGGATGCCAAGGGTGAGGAACGCACCAATCAGTTCTATCCGGACCCACGCATTCCCAAGAGCGGGCGGGCAGAGTTGAGCGACTACCGTGGCCAACATCCGGCAGTGGATCGTGGCCATCAGTCCCCGGCGGCAGATGCACCGAATCCGCATGCAATGGCCCAGACCTTTGCGCTTTCGAACATGGTGCCGCAAGACCCAACCAATAACCGGAAGATCTGGAGCAAGGTCGAGTCTGATGTCAGAAAGTTCGCGATGCGAGCCGATGGCAATGTCTATGTCTTTACCGGCCCGCTCTTTGACGCTGGCCATACCACTGTTGGCGACAACAAGGTCTGGGTACCTACCCGCCTGTTCAAGCTGGTCTACGACGCTTCGTCCAAGCGGGCCTGGGCCTATGTGCTACCGAACGCGGAAACCCGCATTGAGAAGCCGATGGACTATGAGACGTTCGTGAAGACCACGGGACTCAAGCTGCTGGAAAATCTACCGGTCTCCGGTTCAGTGGTTCGCTCTTGATCTTCGAGCGTCCACTTTCCTAACGGGAGTGTTGAATCCTTCATGCCCACATAAAACCCGGCACCGTCCGGGTTTAATGAGATGATCAGCCTGACCGAGAAGCCCTGCAGGTTTACGCTTGCAGGGCTTTTCTCGTTTTCGGACGGAGGATCTCCCATGAACGCGGTGACGCTTCTCGGTATCGACATCGGCAAACACAGTTTCCACCGGCATGGCCAGGACGCTAAAGGCCACCAGGTATTGCGCAAGAAAACCAGCCGCGGCCAATTGCTCTGCACGTTGGCTCAATTACCGGCTTGCACGGTGGTGATAGAGTCTTGCGGCGGCGCCCGCAAGTTGGCGAGCCGCGATGAGTCTTTCTGATTCATCGTTTTTATCCCTGAATGAAGGTTCATCCACGGCGTGCACAGCCGAGAGTGGTCGCGTTCGCGATGCCACGTGTGATGAAATACTTTTCGACCCCGACGAAACAGAGCGAACCGCTCCGGCCACCCATTATTCTGGATTCGCGAAATATGGACACGATCGACGCGCTGCGAATCTTTGTCAGTATCGATGAAGCCGGCAGTCTGAGTGGTGCAGCACGCCAATATTCGCTGGCAACCTCGACAGTCAGTGTTGCCTTGCAGCAGTTGGAGCAGAGCGCAGGGGTGCGGCTGATCACGAGGTCCACTCGGCGACTGAGCTTCACTCACGAGGGCCGACAATTCCTGTCTGAGGCAAGAAAGATACTGGCCGTGTGGGACTCCACACTTGAGGGCGTCAAAGAGGGGCCGTTGACAGGACTCATCCGCTTCACGACCACTCAGGATTTTGGCAGCGAAGTGGTTGCTCCCTTGATCGACAGGTTTTTGGAGTTGCATCCCGGCATTCGTTTCGACCTGCTATTGGCCGAAGGCGTGCTTGATCTGGTTCAGAACCATCTGGACTTTGCGCTACGTCACGGCCCATTGTCCGATTCTTCGCTCAGGGCTCGGCTACTGGTTTCAGGACGTCGAGTGATTTCTGCGGCTCCGGCCTATTGGGCCGCTCATGGCAAACCGACTTGCCCTCAGGATTTGGCGCATCACAACTGCTTGGTGATCTCGTGGCCAGACCGCTCATTTTCAACCTGGTCATTTACCGAGGGCGGTAAACGGCTCAGGGTGAAGGTGTCGGGGAATCGGATGGCCAACAATGGCGGAGTGCTCCGACAGTGGGCCATCAAAGGCTACGGCATTGTCATTAGTCCGTTATGGACTATCCGCAAAGACCTGCAAGCCGGTGTGCTGTCGACTGCCCTGGAGGGGTTTCTTCCCGATGAGGCTAACCTGTATGCCGTTACCGCTGAAGGTGTGGCGAGTCGTCGGGTCACCGCGTTCCTCGACTTTCTCGCGCGGGAATTGGCAGGGTTTGCGTAGCCCGGCTCATTCCAGTCCGTGGATTCCATTTCCATTTGCTCGGTACTTTTTCTCGCCATCAAAACTGGTTTTATTTCTCGCAAATCGCGAAAGGTGATATCGATTTTCACCGGCTTATCGTCCCTCCAAAAACAGCTGAAACTGTACCTCTTTAAATCGGGTTAGCTCGTAACCCTACTGAGGAACATGATCATGCCAGTTACCGCCAAAGCCGCCGTTATCCACGGATACGGTGCCCCAGAAGCCCTGAAGTTTGAAGAGATCGAGATTGCCGAACCGGGCGACGATCAAGTACTGGTGCGCAACACCGTAATCGGCGTGAATTTCGTTGACGTCTACTTCCGTCGTGGCACGCTGCCTGTGCCGCAGTTCCCTATGATTGTCGGTGACGAGGCCGCTGGGATCGTCGAAGCCGTTGGCCGCAATGTCACCTCGGTCAAGGTCGGAGACCGAGTGATTTATGGCGATAGCCATGTCAACTTCGGCGCCTATGCCAGCAAAAAGCTGCACCTGGCCGATCGGGTGATGGTCATCCCCGAAGGCGTCACCGACGAGCAGGCTGCAGCCAGTTTTCTCAAGGGCCTGACCGCGCGTTATCTGGTGAAAGAAGTCGTGGCACTCAAGCCGGGCGACACCATTCTTTACCACGCGGCCGCTGGCGGCGTTGGGCAGATCTTCGTGCAGTGGGCCAAGTCATTGGGGCTGCGCGTGTTCGGCACGGTGTCCACTGACCGCAAGGCTCAAGTCGCGCGCGATGCGGGTTGCGATGAGGTCATCAACTACACCACGGAAGACTTCGTTGCCCGTGTTCTCGAGCTGACTGGCGGCGTAGGTGTGAACGCGGTATTCGATTCCGTGGGCAAGGACACCTTTCTCGGCTCACTGGCCGTACTCAAACCACGCGGTACGCTGGTGCAGTTTGGCAAGGCGTCTGGTTTCCCGGAACCGTTCGACCCTTTCTTGCTAATGCCAAAAGCACTGTACCTGACGTGGGCGATCCTGCCGCACTACACCTCGTCAGTGGAGGATTTCAAAATGGCTGCCGCCGACCTGCTGGGGGCCATTCAATCGGGCATCCTCAAAGTCGATCCGAGCCACGTCTATGCGTTCGAACAGGTCGTGCAAGCGCACCAGGATCTTGAAGAACGACGCACGACCGGTGCTGTGGTGATGCGCGTTTAGCCGATTACGGATCACCCACCAGTAAAGATGTGCAAACGACGCGGCAGCGCCTACTCAATCATGAGGCTGGCGCTACACCTTGAGTTATCTCCCAGAGGCGCCCATGAACACCGAACTGAACCAACTGATTTCGCTGGAAGCCATCAGAAATCTACGAGTCCTCTACTGCCACCATTTGGACAGTGGCCGGATCGACTCGCTCACCAGGCTGTTCACCGAAGATGGCATTCTCCAAGTGGATCGAGGCTGCTGGAGAGGTCGTGAAGAGATCCACGCCGGCCTGTCCATAGCCTTCGCCGAGTACGACGTCGAACAGCGCGGCGCCTACCCGTTCGTTCACCTGGTTTCCAACCAGTGGGTTGAACTACTGGACGAAAACCACGCCGAGGGACGCTGCCACATGCAGTTCTTGGCGACCGAACGAGCCATCGAGGTAAACCCACTGATACTCATGGGCATCTATGCCGACGAGTACCGCCGGGTCGATGGTCAATGGCTGATCAGCCGCACACGCCTGGACGTCATCTGGCCAAAGCCCGACATCGCTGGTGGTGAACCTGGCAACGGCCTCGTGCTGCCGTCCTGACCCCTTCCACGCTGCCTTTGTTATTTGGTGATTGACATGTCTGCACTCTTTTCACCCGTTCACACCTGAGCTAAAGAACCTCGAATAAGGTTGACTGAGGGAGGTTCTTGAAATAAATCCCCGGCACTGACTACTCCGCACAATCCGTACTCCGCGAGAGGGCCCAACGGGGGGGGGCGTAACCAGGGTGTGATAGAAGAGTTGTTTGTAGAAGTCGTTCGATCAGTCGCCACAGTGCATTCATCAGAGGCGGTGGCGCAACTGTCCGCCCATGACCGGGATAACGTCACGCTCGAGCAGGCGCTGACGCGCTTTGGCGAGCGCATGTTATGGGTGTTGACCAACGAGAGCAGCGCACTGGCGGTTTACCGGATGGTCATGGCCGAGGCAGGGCGCTCCATTATCGGCATGCTGTTCTACGAGGCCGGGCCAAGCGATTGTAATGCGGTATTGTCGAGCTGGATGCGCGACGCCATGGCCCGTGGTGAGCTACGCCAGTCTGCCCCTGAGGTAAAAGCAGCACAGGTCCTGGCGCTGCTGACGGCTGAGGTACAAGTACGGCTTTATCAACCCGCCTCGCAGCCTCTGGAAATCGAGCAGATCAGGGAATGGGTCAATCGAGCGGTAGAAATGTTCCTGCTGGGTGCCGCTGCTCACTGACCGCCGCATGTTCTCGTTTTGCGTGGCGCTTTGAACCCTAAGCCAGGTTCCGCCGAAACCAGTCCAGCGTCCTGCTCCACACAAAACAAGCCTCCATCGCTATGAACTTCTATTTCGTACTGATAATGCTGGCTTAATTCAGGTTCGGTGTTATCGCCCGGGTCAGGGGCTTGCGGCAGGCTGCTGATGACACGTGTCCAATTGTAAGAGCCATTCTCAACGACTACACTCCAGCCCATGAAACGCTACCTGCGGTTTTGCCTCATATTCCTGATTAGCCTGGCGCTTCCCCTCAGCGGGATGGCGGGCGTTCAGGCACCGACAGAACCTTGCCCAATGAAGACGATGGGCATGGCGATGATGGACGATATGGGGATGGACTGCTGTCACGACATGAAAAGCCCCACCGATCACGGCAAACCCTGCAAGCCAGGCCAGGAGTGCAAGACTGGCGGCATGTTGCAAGTCTCGATCATCAAGCCCCCGGTCACATTAACCAGCCCTGTCGTACTTTCCTTCTCCAGCGACTTCCTGCCAGTGCAAACCCCTTCAGGGGTATGGCGACCGCCCCGCGCTTGATTCCTGTACCTCACTGAGCCTCATTCCGCTTTAGCGGGATGGCATATCTGCGTGCATCTCTCATGACGCGCGCAGTGGATCATCACAGGAATCGTGAACATGAACTCCAAGTGCTATTGCACAGGTTGGTCCCTCGTGGCCGGCCTGGCGGCAAGCGTACTGGCATTGCCGAGCCTCGCAGCCCCACTGACACTCGATGAAGCATTGCGGCTGGCCGAAAACAATGCGCCGTCGCTGACGGCCCAAGCCGCCAAACTGCAAGCTGCTAGCAGTGCTGCCATTCCAGCTGGCGAACTGCCTGACCCGAAGTTAAAGCTCGGCGTGCAGAACTATCCCATTGGCGGCCCCGACCGCTGGAGCATTGACCAGGACTCCATGACCATGCAGATGGTTGGGGTCATGCAGGAAGTGCCCAACCGCGACAAACGCAAAGCACGTATTGAGGTGGCCGATGCGGCCGTTGACCGAGCCGCGGCCGAAGGTCGAGTCGAGCGTCTGAATGTCCGACAGGCCACGGCATTGGCCTGGATCAGCAGCTATTCCGTCGAGCGTAAAGAGGCACTGTTCCAGGACTTTTACAAAGAAAATCGTCTGTTGACCGATACCGTTCGGGCACAGATTGCCGGTGGTCGGGCTCAGCCTGCGGATGCGGTCACGCCGAAACAGGAGGCTGCGCAGTTAGCGGATCAACAGGACGACCTGATCCGTATGCGTGCGCAAGCTCGAGCTGCACTCAAGCGCTGGATTGGCCCGGCGGCCAACGACCCGCCAACCGGCAGTTTGCCGCAATGGCCCGTCGAGACCACAGGCTACTCCCATAAGCTGCAACATCACCCCGCACTGGCGGCCTTCGAACCGATGACCCGCGAGGCGCAAGCCAAAGTCCGTGAAGCCGAGGCGGAAAAACAATCGGACTGGAGTTGGGAACTCGATTACCAACACCGTGACCGTCAGTTCGGGGACATGGTCAGCGTGCAGTTTTCGTTCGACCTGCCACTGTTTCCCGGCTCCCGACAAAATCCAAAAATCGCCGCCAAACACGCTGAATTGAACCAATTGGAGGCTGAGCGTGAAACCATGGTGCGTGAGCACACCCAGCAACTGGAGGAGGATCTGGCCGAATACGAACGCCTGAATCGTGCCGTGCGCCGCAGTCAGGAAAGTCTGGTGCCTTTGGCCAAGGAAAAGGTAGGGCTGACCATGGCCAGCTACCGCGCCGGTAAAGGTGATCTGGCGCCGGTCATTGCTGCCCGACGTGAACTCATAGAGGCCCGCCTCAAACAGATCGATGTCGAAGAACAGCGAGCCCTGACCAACGCACGTTTGTATTTCAATTACGAGGAAACCAGCCAATGAGCGCTCGAATCTGGAAAGGGGCTTTGTTGACTGGCTTGTCGATCGCCCTGGGTGTTGCCGGCGGTTACTGGTTTGCTCAGCAGCGCATGAGCACAATGCCCGGGGCAGCAGCCGAACAAGGTTCCACAATGCAAGGCGAACGCAAGGTGCTGTATTGGTACGACCCGATGTACCCGCAGCAGAAGTTCGACAAACCGGGCAAGTCACCCTTCATGGATATGCAGCTGGTGCCGCAATACGCCGACGCGGCAACAAACAGCGCGGCCATCAGCATTGACCCCAGTCTGACCCAGAACCTCGGCCTGCGTCTGGCCACAGTCACTCGTGGAGCCCTCGCTTCCAGCCTGGATGTTGTCGGCGTGCTGACGTTCAACGAGCGGGATGTCGCCGTGATCCAGGCGCGTACTGCCGGTTTTGTCGAGCGGGTTTATGCCCGTGCTCCCGGCGATGTGCTCAAAGCCAATGCACCATTGGCGGATATCCTGGTACCGGAATGGGCCGCAGCCCAGGAAGAATTCCTCGCACTTAAACGTAATGGCGATGCCGACTTGATCGCAGCGGCCCGCCAACGGCTGCGCCTGACGGGGATGCCGGCAGCGCTGATTACCCAGGTAGAACGCAGCGGCAAGATTCAGCCGAACCTGACCCTCACCAACCCCATCAGTGGAGTGCTGCAAGAGTTGGATGTCCGTACGGGCATGACCGTGTCGGCCGGCGAGACGCTGGCTCGCGTCAATGGCTTGAGCAGTGTCTGGCTAGCGGTGGCCGTTCCAGAGTCGGAGACCGGATCGATCGTCGTCGGCCAGACGGTAGAAGCACGCCTTCCAGCCTTCCCGGGGACAGTACTCAACGGCACCGTCAGTGCGATTCTGCCCGAAACGAATATGGACAGCCGCACCGTTCGCGTACGCGTCGAACTGCCCAACCCTGATGGGCGTCTCAGACCCGGATTATCGGCGCAGGTGCGCCTGAACCAGAAGACCGGGCAAAGTGTGTTATGGGTGCCGAGCGAAGCGGTCATCCGCACTGGCCGGCGCACGCTGGTAATGCTCGCCGAAGACGCGGGTCGCTACCGTCCGGTGGAGGTGCAACTCGGGCAGGAAAACGACGGTAAGACGGCGGTATTGAAAGGCTTGCAAGAAGGTCAACAGGTGGTCAGCTCAGGTCAGTTCCTGCTCGACTCCGAGGCCAGCCTCAAGGGCATCGTCGCAAGCGCGCTGGAAATGCCAGCACTTCCAGGCACCGCCTCCGCCCTTCATGAGTCGCAGGGACAAGTCCTGCAGATCAATAGCAAAGATGTGACGCTTGCCCACGGTCCCTTCAAAACATTGGGCATGCCTGGCATGACCATGACCTTCCCATTGGCGGCCCCTGCGCTCATGCAGGGACTCAAGGCGGGCGACAAGGTTCGTATCTCCGTCAGTCAAACCGATGATGGTTTGCGCGTTGAGCGTCTGGAAAAACTAGGGGACCAGCCATGATCGCGTCCCTGATTCGCTGGTCAGTGGCCAACCGATTCCTGGTATTGCTGGCCACACTGTTCGTCACCGGCTGGGGCGTCTGGTCGGTGCAGAGCACGCCCATCGACGCGCTGCCAGACCTCTCTGATGTGCAGGTGATCATCCGCACGCCGTATCCAGGTCAAGCGCCGCAAATCGTCGAGAACCAGGTGACCTATCCGTTGGCGACCACCATGCTGTCGGTGCCTGGCGCCAAGACCGTGCGCGGTTATTCTTTCTTCGGCGACAGTTTCGTGTACGTGCTGTTCGAAAACGGTACCGATATGTATTGGGCTCGCTCGCGGGTGTTGGAATACCTGAGCCAGATACAAAGCCGCCTGCCCGCGGGCGCCAAACCGGCCTTGGGGCCGGATGCCACCGGGGTGGGCTGGATCTATCAGTACGCCCTGGTGGATCGCACCGGTGGGCATGATCTGGCGCAATTGCGCGCTCTTCAGGACTGGTTTCTCAAGTTTGAACTCAAGACTCTGCCCAATGTGGCGGAAGTGGCCACCGTGGGCGGGATGGTCAAGCAGTACCAGGTGCAGCTCGACCCACTCAAACTCGCCAGCCTGGGTATCACTCAGGCGCAGGTGACCGAGGCGATTGGCAAGGCCAATCAGGAAACCGGTGGTGCGGTGCTGGAGATGGCAGAGACCGAGTTCATGGTGCGCGCTTCCGGTTACCTGAAGACCCTGAATGACTTCCGCGCGATTCCACTCAGGCTCGGTGCGGGTGGCGTGCCGGTCACCCTGGGAGATGTGGCCACGATCCAACTGGGGCCGGAGATGCGTCGTGGCATCAGCGAACTCGACGGTGAGGGTGAAACCGTCGGCGGCGTGGTGATTCTGCGCAGCGGCAAAAACGCCCGCGAGACCATCGCAGCAGTTAAAACCAAACTCGACGAGTTGAAGAAAAGCCTGCCGGCCGGGGTGGAAATCGTCACCACCTACGATCGCAGCAAGCTGATCGACCGTGCCGTGGAAAACCTCAGCCACAAGCTGCTCGAAGAGTTCATCGTCGTCGCCCTGGTCTGCGGGATATTTCTTTGGCATCTGCGCTCCTCCCTGGTGGCCATTATCTCGCTACCGGTCGGGGTGCTGATGGCCTTCATCGTCATGCGCTACCAGGGAATCAACGCCAACATCATGTCCTTGGGCGGGATTGCCATTGCCATCGGTGCCATGGTCGACGCCGCGGTGGTGATGATCGAGAACGCTCACAAGAAGATCGAGGCCTGGCACGCAGCCCATCCAGGGGAGGAGCTCAAGGGTGAACATCACTGGCACGTGATGACCGAAGCCGCGGCCGAGGTAGGTCCGGCACTGTTCTTCTGCCTGTTGATCATCACCCTGTCGTTCATCCCGGTGTTCACTCTGGAGGCGCAAGAGGGCCGGCTGTTCGGCCCGCTGGCGTTCACCAAGACCTATGCCATGGCGGCGGCGGCCGGACTGTCGGTGACCCTGGTGCCGGTATTGATGGGTTACTGGATTCGTGGGCGGATTCCCAATGAGGAACAGAATCCGCTGAACCGTTGGTTGATCAGGCTCTACCAGCCAGCCTTGGACGCGGTGCTGCGTCGGCCAAAAATCACCATGCTGGTCGCACTGCTGGTGTTTCTCAGCGCGGTATGGCCGATGTCACAGTTGGGTGGTGAGTTTCTTCCCCCACTGGATGAAGGGGACCTGCTCTATATGCCATCAGCTTTGCCGGGTTTATCGGCGCAGAAGGCCGCGCAACTTCTGCAACAGACCGACCGGCTGATCAAGACAGTGCCAGAGGTCGAACATGTCTTTGGTAAAGCCGGCCGCGCTGAAACTGCTACTGACCCGGCACCACTGGAGATGTTCGAAACCACCATTCAGTTCAAACCTCACGAGCAATGGCGACCCGGCCTGACCCAGGAGAAGTTGGTGGAGGAACTGGATCGGGTGGTCCGTGTACCAGGACTGACCAATATCTGGATCCCGCCGATCCGCAATCGCATCGACATGCTTGCCACTGGCATCAAGAGCCCGATCGGGGTGAAGATTGCCGGTAGCAACCTGACAGAGATCGATGCCGCCACTCAGGCCGTCGAGCGTGTGGCCAAGGACGTGCCTGGGGTCAGTTCGGCCCTGGCCGAGCGCCTGACCGGTGGCCGCTATATCGACGTCGATATCGACCGCAAGGCCGCTGCTCGCTATGGGTTGAATATCACCGATGTGCAGTCGATCGTCGCCGGTGCTATCGGCGGTGAAAACATCGGGGAGACCATTGAAGGGCTCGCCCGCTTCCCAATCAATGTGCGATATCCGCGTGAGTGGCGTGATTCGCTCGGCGCACTGGAGCAATTACCGATCTACACCCCACCAGGGAGTCAGATCACCCTCGGCATGGTGGCGAAGGTCAAGGTCAGTGACGGTCCGCCGATGCTCAAGAGCGAGAACGCCCGGCCTTCCGGGTGGGTGTATATCGACGTGCGTGGCCGGGATATTGCCTCGGTGGTCGCCGACCTGCGCCGGGTCGTCAGTGAGCAGGTCAAGTTGCAGCCAGGCATGAGTTTGAGCTACTCGGGGCAGTTCGAATTTCTCGAACGGGCCAACGCCCGGCTCAAACTGGTGGTACCGGCCACGTTGCTGATCATCTTCGTGCTGCTTTACCTGACCTTTGCCCGTTTCGATGAGGCCTTGCTGATCATGGCCACGCTGCCATTCGCTCTCACCGGTGGCGCATGGTTTCTGTATCTGTTGGGGTACAACTTGTCGGTGGCCACCGGGGTCGGCTTTATCGCGCTGGCTGGTGTATCGGCCGAATTCGGCGTGATCATGCTGCTCTACCTGAAGAACGCCTGGGCCGAGCGCGAAGACACCGGTGACAGCACCGAGCGCGGGCTGGTCGCCGCGATTCGTGAAGGTGCAGTGCAGCGGATTCGGCCCAAGGCCATGACCGTGGCGGTGATCATCGCTGGTCTGTTGCCGATTCTCTTGGGCAGCGGCACCGGTAGCGAAGTGATGAGTCGCATCGCCGCGCCAATGGTCGGCGGCATGGTCACCGCCCCCTTGTTGTCCCTGTTTGTCATTCCGGCAGCCTACCGCTTGATGCGCCGCCGGCACCTGTGCGTTGTACCCTCCAACCCTCAAGGAAAAGTCGTATGAAACTGGCCCTGATCGCCGTTGCAAGCACCGTTTTTGTACTGTCTCTTTCTGCCCAGGCAGGGGACAAAGTAGCGTTTGAATTTCGTGCTGAGGGCATGTCGGCCACCATCGTGTCGATCAAGCCCCTGAAATAACAATGGCATGGGTGGCTGGTTCGACCTTCACAAACTGATACCGCTTTCCACTTGGAGTTCCCCGCGTTATGAGTGCATTCGAGGCAATGCCACTCTGGTGGACCCCATGACCGCTCGTAACCCTGCATAAGCGTTAGCTCACGCTTCGCTACGCTTAAGGATACGGACCGCCAGGGCTGTTGAAGGCTTGGGCGGCATGGGAGCCAGAGGCAAAATTCTGGCTACAGGGCAGCAAGCTGGAAGGAGGATTGAATTATGAAGATGCTACTGACGGTCGAGTTCCCTCATGAACCCTTCAATTCCCTCGTCAGATCCGCAAAGGTGGGCGAGATTATTGAGCGTATCCTGGACAGCATCAAACCGGAGGCGGTGTACTTTACTGAGAACGACGGAATGCGTGGTGGGATCCTTGTGATCGACGTGCAAAATTCATCCGACATTCCCGCTTTTGCGGAACCCTTTTTTCTCAACTTCAATGCCAACTGCAAGTTCCGCCTCACGATGAGCCCGCAGGATTTGCAAAAGGCTGGTCTGGAGGAGCTCGGGAAGAAATGGGGGTGATGAAAACCTCGAGATCTTGATAAGACCTCAAGCCCCGATAGGTGGGCTCGGAGCTACTTGCGTTTAATTGCTAAGCACAATCTGAATGTGATCAGGTTGCAGACAGGCCTGGCCCTGAGTACCTGGCTTACGAGTACATTGGCATCAACGGGGCTTGGCTTTGGGGGCGATTGCTTTTATTGAGGGCGGGGTAAATCGCGGTCCGTCCTGTCGTCTCTGCACACAAGCTTCGGATATTTCCTGCAATCCGTACCGTCTCAGGCCGACTTGTATGTCATGAACTGCGGAAGTAAATTCCATCCGTCGCTGCAAAATCAGCGACCGGGTTTAGCAGCTCGGTTAATATCAAGGCACGCAGGTGCCGCTATTCGATCAGTTGGCACTTTTTTGTGTCCGCTGTTCTGTGTTATGGCGGCTGTGCGGGGGGCACCTTCGGGTGCGCCGGGTTCCTTGATTCCTGGTCTGCTAACCCGCGTACAGTCGCCACCCTTTTCGTTTAGCAGCGATGTCTGGTGACTCCACCAATCAAGGAGTTGCACTCATGAAAAAGATCACCCCCGATCCCCCCGAAAACCCGAGCCTTTCAGCTGACGCTTCCCTCGATTCCGCCAAACTCCGCGAAGCCGCCGAGCGCGCTCTCGATTTCCATCCGGCGTCGCCCCTCGATAAAACGAAGCTCAACACGAGTCCGAGCACTATCTTCGTCATAGCTCCCCACGTCGACACGGAGACCCTATTGGTCCACGCTTCCGAAACGTTCGCCTCCCTCAGTGCGATGACCACTGACCTGGCCTTCGAGCTCGAAGGCTCACGCCGCAACAAGGCACTGGCGATTCAGCAACTGATCGTTCTGGGCGAGTTATTGGTGAACAGAGCGCTGGATAACCTCGACACGTCCGATTCGACGGCGTCTGCGGTCACTCCGGTATCCGGCCACTAAGTGGTCACGTTCTTTCATCAAATGGAGTTTTCCCCATGGACAGATACATGCCTGTCACCGGCATCGACAACGATTTCCACTCGCTGCTGATCGACACCGAAGCCCCCCTCGACGTGCTGCACGATACCGCCGCTTACCGCATCAGCGCCGTGACCCAATTGCTGGAGAACCTCGCCATGCGCGAGGAGATCAGCAGCGACGCGGTCATCCTGCATGACTTCGCACGGGTGTTGGCTATCCCGTTGCGCGACGGCTGTGATTTGCTGGACGTCATCGGGCGACGTTTGCAGGCGCAGGTTCTGGCGTCGTAATGAAGATGGGCGACCTCACGGGTCGCCCATTTCTCGTTATGAGAAGAGATGACAGACCACCCTCAAGCCCAATGCCGGTCAGTTAAGGAATTTCAGGTTCAGCACTGTCCCCCGTAGCAGCTGCCGAAGGCTGCGTCCGGCGGCGAAGCCGTCGCAAATCCTGCTTCCACGATTTGTCTGGAATACCGCAGTGACTGTTTTACGACTGCTGCGCAGCCGGACGCAGGCTTCGCCAGCTGCTACGGTTCGCGTAATGTCTTAACTGACTGGCATTGACCCTCAAGCCCCTTTTTCAACCAGCTGGCTAAAGGCTTCGAGCTCACTTTTTTCGAGGTCGGATACGACGATAAAGCGCAAGTGATTCTGTTGCCAGGCGACGATGTTATAGCCGCGGATGGACAGACTCTGTCGGGGTTTATCCGTTTCGGTGGTTGGCAGGATGAACACGTTGATGATGTGTTTTGCGTGGCCATAGGACAGGGCCGCGGTGGTCTGGTGTTGCAGGTAGTCCAGTCGCCCGCCGAGCAGCGGGTAGCCTTGTGCCGAGTAGTCATACACCGGCGGTGAGAAGTCGAGCTTGCCGGTAAACCATGGCTTGACGGTGTGTCTGTCGGAGGAGGCCACATCATTCAAGTGCTCGGCCATCAGCGACCGAACATGGCTGGACACCGCCTCGTCCATCCAGGGTTGCTCGCTTGAAGGGGTTGCCACATACAGCACCAGTGCCATGGCCAGCGCTATGGCTGAAAAAGCAGGTGCGAGCCACCTCCGCGATGCGTTTCGTAATACTTCCCAAACGCTCCTGGCCGAAGAGGTCTGTGATTGAATGTTGGCGAATACACTGTGAGTCAGGGAGTCAGGCGCAACGTAATACGGCGCCTGTGCCTTCACGCTGGCGATCAGTAATTTCGTTTGGTCATGCAGGCGCTGGCAATCGGCGCAACTCGATAGGTGTTCGGCAACATTCGCTGCCGTTTCGGTATCCAGCTCGTTGTCCAGGTAGCCATGAATCAATTCGTGGCAGTGGGTGCAGTTCAGGTCATTCATGGTTTTGCAACTTCAGTAGTTCCAGCTTGAGCATCGCGCGCGCCCGGGCCAGTCTCGACATGACGGTTCCTAAAGGTATGTCGACCACCTTTGCTATGTCCTTGTAGGGCATGCCTTCCAACTCCTTCAGGACGATCACCTCACGAAAAGCCGGGGCCAGGGCTCGCAGCGCTTGCTGAACCAGCGCGGCATCCTCGGCATGCATGGCAAACAGCTCCGGGGTCTGGGTGTGGCCCAACGCGAGATCGTCTGCTGATATCTCATCGCCTATGGCGACCCATCGATTGCCGGCCGATGCCTTGAGCCAGTTATAACTCTCGTTGCGCACGATCGTCAGGAACCAGGCTTTGGCATTTCCGTCTGCGTAGCGGTGCATAAATTTAAATGCCCTGAATGCACTTTCCTGTACGACATCCTGGGCAGCGCTCTCATTGCCGGTGAGCCAGCGCGCGAGGTTATAAGCCGCATCCATATGCGGGGCAAACAGCTCCTCAAATCGCTTCATAGTGGCTCCAGCCCCTTCCAACCCCTATAACGGGGATACGTCCTGTTTTATTCCCGAAAGAAAACGTATTTTTGCCTGGAATAAAACTCCACCCCGGTCGGTTTTACATCGTGTCAGCTCATCAATGTAATCCGCTACCGAGGGAGTTCCCATGGACATTCACTCAACAACACACGATAAGCGTACCGACGGCCCGCTGGACCCAGACCGCAGAAACCTGCTCCTGTGCTCGGCATGGGCCGGAGCCGGCGTCATATGGGCGCTGAGCGGCGGTATTCCACGGGCTTTCGCGCTGGATGACACCGGCAAGTTATCGGACCCGACAGCACTGGCCAGCAATTTCCACTTCGTGCAAATCAGCGACTCGCACATCGGCTTCAACAAGGAGGCCAACCCTGATACGCGCAAGACATTGCAGGTGGCCATCGATAAGGTCATAGCGCTGCCAAAAAAACCGTCACTCATTCTCCACACAGGTGACATCACCCACCTCTCCAAACCGGAAGAGTTCGATACCGCCGCGCAGCTCCTCAAAGGCCTGCCATCAACCGTGCACTATGTGCCGGGCGAGCACGACACTCTCGATGAAGGCGGCGGAAAACTCTATCTGGAGCGTTACGGCAAAGGCACGAAAGGCAATGGCTGGTATAGTTTCGACGATCATGGCGTGCATTTCATTGCGCTGGTGAATGTCTTCAACTGGCAGGCGGGCCACGAGGCCACCCTCGGTGCCGACCAACTCACGTGGCTGGCCGATGATTTGCGCGCAGTGTCTACGAGCACGCCTGTCGTCGTCTTCACTCATATTCCCTTGTGGACGATCTATCAGCCGTGGGGCTGGGGAACGGAGGACGGCGATCAGGCCATCGCCATGCTTCGCAACTATGGCTCGGTGACGATCTTGAACGGCCACATCCATCAGGTCATCCAAAAGGTCGAGGGCAATATCACCTTTCACACCGCTCGCGGCACCGCCTACCCGCAACCGGCTCCTGGAGCCGCGCCTGCACCGGGTCCGATGACGGTGGCCGCCGATCAACTGCGCAACTATCTGGGGATTACCGACGTCAAGGCGACACAAGGCGATCACCCACTGGCGCTGATCGACTCAACACTCACTTAAGGGAGGCGCTCACATGAGTAAGCTCTTGCAGGTGCTGACCCTGGGCTGTCTGTTGGTCTCGATACCCGTTTGGGCACAAGATGTAAAAATCGACATCAAAGAGTTCATGTATGGACCCAAGGATCTGACGATAGCCGTTGGCACAAAAGTGACATGGGTCAACGACGATCAAGTACCGCACACGGTCGTGGAAACCAATAAGGTGTTTCGCTCGGGCGCGCTCGACACCAATGACAGCTTTTCCTATGTGTTCAATACGCCAGGGGCGTTTGAGTATTTTTGTGCTCTGCACCCACAAATGATTGGAAAGATCACCGTCAGTGCTACTCAATAAAATGAGTTTTTAGTGCTGCGACGTAGACGATCGTTCGGGTTGTCACCTCGCGATTCGCCCTGATCCCGGGTGGTACTCCAGCATCTGTCGCTGGCTACCACCCTTTTTTGTGTGGTTCGACCTTTAATCCGGGGGGAGGGGGGCAGATCTATTGAATTGCTGGCGGATATCACGGGGGCGGTGTGAAATTCAGGGCGGCTCGGTGACGCTTCAGGTTTGCGGGCGTCTATGACTTGGACGGCTGACAGAACTACAGTCAATGTCGGTTCTCGGCATATTGGAAGAGGGGGATCTTTTATGATTATCAAACCGCGCGTTCGTGGCTTTATTTGCGTGACGACCCACCCAGTTGGCTGCGAAGCCAACGTCAAGCAGCAGATCGACTATGTCACCGACAAAGGACCGATCAGCGCAGGGCCAAAGAACGTACTGGTGATCGGTGCATCGACCGGATACGGGCTTGCTGCACGGATTACTGCGGCTTTTGGTTGCGGCGCCAATACGCTGGGTGTGTTTTTCGAACGTGAGAGTGTCGATGGCAAACTCGGCACGCCCGGCTGGTACAACACCGCTGCCTTTCACAAGTTTGCCGAGTCGGATGGTCTCTACGCGAAGAGCATCAACGGCGACGCTTTCTCTGACGAGATCAAACAAAAGACCATCGAAACCATCAAGCGGGATCTCGGCAAGGTCGACCTGGTTGTCTATAGCCTCGCTGCGCCGAGACGGACCCACCCTAAAACCGGCGAGGTTTTCAGCTCGACACTCAAACCTCTCGACAAGCCGGTCAGCCTGCGAGGCCTTGATACCGACAAGGAGGTTGTCAAAGACACCACCCTGCAGCCGGCCACACAAAGCGAGATCGACGGCACAGTGGCCGTGATGGGCGGCGAAGACTGGCAGATGTGGATGGACGCCTTGCACGAGGCGGGTGTCCTGTCCGAGGGTGCCAAAACGACTGCGTTCACCTATCTGGGCGAAAAACTGACCCATGACATCTACTGGAACGGTTCCATTGGCGCGGCCAAGAAAGACCTGGATCAGAAGGTTCTCGGTATTCGCGAGCGGTTGGCTGACCTGGGAGGCGATGCGCGGGTTTCAGTGTTGAAAGCGGTCGTCACTCAGGCCAGCTCCGCCATCCCGATCATGCCGCTGTACCTGTCCCTGTTGTTCAAGGTCATGAAGGAGCAGGGCACCCACGAGGGTTGTATCGAGCAGGTCCACGGGCTCTACAAAGACAGCCTTTACGGCCAGTCTCCTTGCATGGATCCAGAGGGCCGTCTGCGCGCCGATTACAAGGAGCTGGCTCCTGAAGTCCAGGATCGCGTCAAGCAGCTCTGGGATCAGGTCACCAACGACAATCTATACGAGCTCACCGACTTTGCCGGCTACAAGGCGGAGTTCTTGCGTCTCTTCGGATTCGAGATCGACGGGGTGGACTATGAGGCTGACGTTGATCCGGACGTGAAGATTTCCAACCTGATTCAAGGTTAGGTCGCGCGCGTGGAAAGCTGTCGACGCGGTAAAATGCGTTTAAGTTCATGTCAGGTTTCCCGCACTCTGTAGGAGCGAGGCTTGCCCGCGATGGCGGCCTGCCTCTTGCTGGTGTACATATCCGTTCCTGCGGTTAGGGCTGCTGGCGGTTTCGCTCTTACAGCGGTCTTGTACGGTCTCTGTAGGAGCGAGGCTTGCCCGCGATGTCGGCCTGACAGCCGGCCTGTCTCTTGCTGGTGTACATATCCGTTCCTGCGGTAATGGCTACTGGCGGTTTCGCTCTTACAGCGGTCTTGTACGGTCCCTGTAGGAGCGAGGCTTGCCCGCGATGGCGGCCTGACAGCCG
>NZ_JBWKVA010000029.1:19327-20498 GCF_059421425.1 Pseudomonas sp. GW821-FHT02H09 | reverse complement strand
GGCGGTTTCGCTCTTACAGCGGTCTTGTACGGTCCCTGTAGGAGCGAGGCTTGCCCGCGATGGCGGCCTGACAGCCGACCTGTCTCTTGCTGGTGTACATATCCGTTCCTGCGGTTAGGGCTGCTGGCGGTTTCGCTCTTACAGCGGTCTTGTACGGTCCCTGTAGGAGCGAGGCTTGCCCGCGATGGCGGCCTGACAGCCGGCCTGTCTCTTGCTGGTGTACATATCCGTTCCTGCGGTAATGGCTGCTGGCGGTTTCGCTCTTACAGCGCCTCACTTTTCCAGACGCCGAAAAGTAAGCAAAAGGCTTCGCCCCGGCGTACGGCACCTCGCTGGGGCTCGGCGTTCCCTCGCTACGGTGCCCATCAGGGGGCATCGCCTCCGGTCGGCTTCGCTTCGACCTCCTCTCGATGTGTTCGGCTTCGCCGAACGGCGCTACGCGCCTACCCCCTGATGGACACCTACGCTCGGCCTGCCGAAGGGGCGGGTAGATCAAGATCAAAGCCAAAGCCAAAGCCAAAGCCAAAGCCAAAGCCAAAGCCAAAGCATTCTGCAGAGCCCATCTACATCGTGTACATCCACAAGAAACTGGTCGGCTGTCAGGCCGCCTTCGCGAGCAAGCGAACGTCGCCTGGCCCCTTTCCACACTAGATCAGCGTACCCCCGAGCAAACAAACAGGCCGGCCGGTAGGCCGCCTCGGCGTGCCTTTGATCTGCCCGCCCCTTCGGGAGGCCGAGTGGAGGCGTTCATCAGGGGGAGGCGCGAAGCGCCGTTCGACGCAGTCGAACACATCGAGAGGAGGTCGAAGCGAAGCCGACCGGAGGCGATGCCCCCAGATGAATGCTGGAGCGAGGGAACGCCGAGCCTAGGCGAGGTGCCGTACGCTTGGGGCGAAGCCTTTTGCTTACTTTTCGGCGTCTGGAAAAGTGAGGCGCTGTAAGAGCGAAACCGCCAGCAGCCGTTACCGCAGGAACGGATATGTACCCGGTAAAAATCAACAGTAAACGCACCGCCGCCATCGCGGGCAAGCCTCGCTCCTACAGGGCCGGTGCAAGAGCGCTGTAAGAGCGAAACCGCCAGCAGCCGTTACCGCAGGAACGGATATGTACCCGGTCAAAATCAACAGTGAACGCACCGCCGCCATCGCGGGCAAGCCTCGCTCCTACAGGG
>NZ_JBWKVA010000029.1:0-19227 GCF_059421425.1 Pseudomonas sp. GW821-FHT02H09 | reverse complement strand
CCGGTGCAAGACCGCTGCAAGAGCGAAACCGCCAGCAGCCATTACCGCAGGAACGGATATGTACCCGGTCAAAATCAGTGGTGAATCTGCCGCCGCCATCGCGGGCAAGCCTCGCTCCTACAGGGCCGGTGCAAGACCGCTGTAAGAGCGAAACCGCCAGCAGCCATTACCGCAGGAACGGATATGTACCCGGTCAAAATCAATGGTGAATCTGACGCCGCCATCGCGGGCAAGCCTCGCTCCTACAGGGCCGGTGCAAGACCGCTGCAAGAGCGAAACCGCCAGCAGCCATTACCGCAGGAACGGATATGTACCCGGTCAAAATCAACAGTGAACGCACCGCCGCCATCGCGGGCAAGCCTCGCTCCTACAGGGACCGTGCAACACCGCCAATTGGCCGTTACCGCAGAAACGGATAAGCCCCTGATTGCGGCATTGGCACAATGCGGCCATAGCAAAGCGACCTGTTCTCAACGCCTGGGGCAGCGCGATGGAACAGGTCACGACCTTGTTATCAGGTGACTACCCGATAGCAGGGGACATAGGCCGCGCCGCCTGGCAACTTCATGCGGTGCTGCTCGACGAATGCTTTGAGCAAGTGGTGCAGAGGCTGCGTGACGGCCGCATCCCCATGGATTTCGTAGGGGCCATGCTTTTCGATCAGGCGGATGCCCTTGTCCTTCACGTTGCCGGCAACGATACCGGAAAAGGCACGCCGCAGATTAACCGCCAGCTCGTGAGGAGGCAGGTCGCAGTTGAGCTGCAGGCTGGCCATGTTGGCGTGGGTGGGATCGAACGGGCGCTGAAAGCCTTCCTCGATCTTTAGCAGCCAATTGAAATGGAAGGCGTCATTGCGCTCTCGGCGGAACAGCTTGACCGCCTTGAGCCCTTCGGTCATTTGCCTTGCCACTTCAGCGGGATCGTCGATGATGACCTGGTAGTGGCGCTGTGCGGCTTCCCCCAGCGTAGCGCCGACGAAAGCGTGCAGCTGCTGCAGGTAGGGCGCCGCACTCTTTGGCCCGGTCAGGATGACGGGGAACGGCAGATCCTGGTTGTCCGGGTGCATCAGGATACCGAGCAGGTAGAGGAACTCCTCGGCCGTGCCAGCGCCACCGGGGAAAATGATGATGCCGTGGCCGACGCGTACAAAGGCCTCAAGGCGCTTCTCTATGTCCGGGAGGATCACCAGTTCGTTGACGATCGGGTTAGGCGCTTCGGCAGCGATGATTCCAGGTTCCGTCAGGCCCAGGTAACGGCCGCCGATCATCCGCTGCTTGGCGTGGGCGATAGTGGCGCCCTTCATCGGCCCTTTCATCACGCCAGGCCCGCAACCGGTGCAGACATCCAGGCGGCGCAAGCCGAGTTCGTGCCCGACCTTCTTGGTGTACTTGTACTCCTCGGTGTTGATCGAATGGCCGCCCCAACACACCACTATTTTCGGTTCCACCCCGGGGCGCAGGGTGCGCGCGTTGCGCAGCAGGTGGAAGACGTAATCGGTGATCCCCTGGGAGCTGCTCAGGTCGATGTGTGGACTGTCCAGCTCGTTCTGGGTATAGACGATGTCGCGCAGGGCGCTGAACAGCATCTCGCGGGTGCTGGCGATCATCTCGCCGTCGACGAAGGCGTCTGCTGGCGCATTGAGCAGTTCCAGGCGAACGCCACGATCCTGCTGGTGGATGCGAACCTCGAAGTCCTGGTAGGCCTCAAGAATGGTCTTGGCGTTGTCAATTTGGGCGCCAGTGTTGAGGATGGCCAAGGCGCACTGGCGGAACAGCGTGTAGAGGCTGCCTGAACCGGCTTCGCTGAGTTGCTGCACTTCACGTTGGGACAGCGTTTCCAGGCTGCCCTTGGGGCTTATCGATGCGTTAATTACTTGTCTTTGGCCCATTCTAGGTTCCCTGTGAGCGATACCAACGAGCCAGAGCGGCTCGGTTGCATCAAAATGGTGAGCACCGAACGCAGTCACGCGCAGCGGGTATTTTTTCAGGCGCCCGGGCGGGAAAGCAACACTGCGGTGAGATCCCCCCCGGGGGCGAACGTTTCAACCAGGACGCAGGATGCGGCAGCTGAAGATCAATGAACAGTGCCCTCATCTTATTCCGGCGTTTTATGGATTGGCGCGACAGCGGTACACATGGGCCTCCTCGGCAAGTCGGGCATGCCGACCATTTTGTTCGTGAGGCGCTATTAATCGCCGGCGTCGTTCATGCAGTGTAGAGCGTGACGCCCAGTTTTTTGTATGGCGAGAGCACGGCGCGAGGGGTGGAGCCCAGCGCTACGATTGCGCTGATTTCTGCCAACTCGACAATTTTGTAGGGAGAAGCGGTTGCCAGTTTTTCCGAAGAGGCCAGGACTATCGTCTCGGCCGCAGCGTGGCACAGTGCTCGTTTTACGCCGGCTTCCTCGAAGTCACCGGTCGACAGACCTGCGCTCGGGTGCACGCTACACACACCCATGAAATACAGATCCGCGCGCACCCTGCTTATCGCCTCAAGGGTGGCCGTGCCCACACCAACCAGCGAATGCCTGAACAGACGCCCGCCCAGCATGATGACTTCAATGCCGGGATGGGCGGCCAGTTCTATGGCGATCGACGGGCTGTGTGTGATGACCGTCGCCTTCAAGGAGGGCGCAAGATGGCGCACCAGCTGTGTGGACGTGGTGCCGCCATCGATGAAGACCACCTGGCCTGTCTGCACCAACTGAGCGGCGGCGCGCCCGATCGCCATTTTTTCCAACGGTGCAATCTGCTCGCGCGCCGCAACATCGCCCATCGCTGGCGACGCCGGCAGAGCTCCGCCATGCACCCGGAGCAGGAGGCCGTCCCTGGCCATCTGGCGCAGGTCGCGCCGGATGGTGTCCTCGGAAACCGCCAACTCCTTGCAAAGAGCCTTGGCGACGAGCTGGCCATCGCGGCGCAGTAAGTCCATCAGATATTGCTTGCGTTTGCTGGTCAGCATGGAGGACTCTTTTGCACGAATTTTCTTGACTGTGCGCGATTTTGCACGAGAAGCTCAATAACACAAGCCTGAAAAAGGATATGCAATGGAACCCGGACCCGTACGCATCACCGCGCAGGAAACCCTGTCTGATAATTGGTATCTGCTAAAGAAATTCAGCTTTGACCTGCGTCGACGCGATGGTACATGGCAGGCGCAGACGCGCGAGGTCTACGACCGCGGCAACGGGGCCACCATCCTTCTCTACAATCGTGCGCGTCGCACGGTGTTGCTCACACGCCAGTTCCGCATGCCCGCGTTCGTCAATGGCCATAGCGGCTTTCTCATCGAGTCCGCAGCCGGCCTGCTGGACAATGCCAGTCCCGAGCAGCGTGTTCGTAAAGAAGCCGAGGAGGAAACCGGCTACCGCGTCGAGTCGGTCGAGAAGATTTATGAGGCGTTCATGAGTCCAGGCTCGGTCACCGAGTGCATCCATTTCTTTATCGGGGAATATGAGCCAGGTGATCGCATCAGCGAGGGAGGTGGCCTGATCGAAGAGGGTGAAGACATCGAGGTGATGGAGCTCGGCTTCGAACAGGCCATCGCGATGGTCAGCAGCGGCGAGATTGTCGATGGCAAGACCATTATGCTGTTGCAGTATCTGGAGCTTCGGCTGATGACGCCGCGCAGCCTCATGATCCTGGTGGCTGGTCCTTACCGTTCGGGTACCGCAGACGACCCGGCGCTGCTCGCCCGGAACGTGGCAGCCATGGAAAGCTGCGCCTCTGCTTTGCTTGAGGCGGGCCATTTCCCCGTACTCGGTGAATGGGTCGCGCTACCTATGGTACGCCTGTCAGGTTCGACAAAAGTCGGTGACGCGGTCTACGACGCGCTGTTTCATGCACACGCGCAACGCCTTCTTGAGCGCTGCGACGCAGTGCTGCGAATCGGTGGCCCATCTGATGGCGCCGACGCAATGGTCTCCATTGGAGAGCGGCTTGGCCTGCAAATCTACCGTTCACTCGCTGAGGTTCCGGCTTTCGCACCCACCATTTGCCAGGATTGATTTCAAACAAGCCCTTAAGGACCGCGGCCTGGTTTTGCGGCGCGCTTGACCGGGGTCGAGGCTTTGCGTTTGGTGGGCTTGCGCTTGTTTTTCCAGGGAGCGCCGCCACGACCGGCCGGGCTCGCCGGTCCGCTGATGGTCAGGCGCAGGCCGACGCAACGGCCTACCTGTTTACTCATCCAGGCGGCCTGCTTGGCAACGAACTCTTCAAGGCTCATTTCGCCGCTCTGCACCATATCCAGCGCTTGTTCCCAAATGGCTGTGGTGCCGGGATCGGCGATGGCTCGGGGAACCGCATCGATCAGGCTAAAGGCCGCCGGGGTGGCAGCCAATGCCTTGCCGTGTTTGATCAGATAGCCGCGATCCAGTAATCCCTGGATGATTCCGGCGCGCGTTGCCTCGGTGCCGATTCCGGTGGTGTCCTTGAGTTTCTGCTTGAGCAGGGGATCCTCCACCAGTCTGGCGACGTTTTTCATCGCCTTGATCAGATCGCCCTCGGTAAAGGGTTTGGGCGGTTGGGTCCAAAGGTCTTTCAACGTCACGTTGGCAACTGCGCAATCGCGGCCTTCGGCCAGCGCCGGCAGTGTTTGCGGGGCCGGCGCTTCGCGCCCTTTGGCGGGCGCGAGGGCTTCGGGAAGTGCACGCTTCCAGCCAGGTTCGACAATCAGCTTGCCCACGGCACGCAAGGCCTGCCCGGCGCAGTCGAAATCGGCCTGGGTTCTATCGTATTCGTGATTGGGCAGAAACTGCGCCAGATAACGCGCTCGAATCAAGGTGTAGACGGCGCGTTGTTTGCCCACCAGGCGGTCGAGGTCCTTGGCTGCGCCAGTCGGAATAATACCGTGGTGGGCACTGACCTTCGCGTCGTTCCAGGCGCGCGAGCGGCGCTGCGGTTCGATGTACTTGAACAGCTCGCCAAGCCCTGGATCGGCACGTTCAAGGGCCGCCAGAATGGTCGGTGCTTCGCTGTGCTGACTAAGCGGCAGGTAACCGCAATCGCTGCGTGGGTAGGTGATGACTTTATGGGTTTCGTACAGCGCCTGAGCGATATCCAGGGTCTCTTGAGCACCCAGCCCCAACTTCTTTGAACACACTTCTTGCAGCGTGCCCAGGTCGAAGGGCAATGGTGCTGCTTCGCGCACGCGCTCGGTACGCAGCTTGATCACCCGGGCGCTGGTGGCATTGCGCATGGCCGTTGCAGCTTCCTGGGCCAGTGCCTGGTTCAAGCAACGATCGTGCTCGTCGCAAACGTCTTGCGCTGCGCGCCAATGGGCGGTGAAAGAGGTGCCGTCCTGTAACAGCTGCACCTCGATGGCCCAATACGGGACCGGTACGAAGTCGGCAATGCTGCGGTCGCGATCGACCACCAGCCGTAGCGTCGGCGTTTGTACGCGGCCCACAGGAAGGACACCCTGATAGCCGGACTGGCGACCAAGCAGGGTGAACAGCCGGCTCATGTTCATACCGATCAACCAGTCGGCACGCGAGCGTCCCAGCGCCGAATGGTAGAGGCTGAAGGTCTCGGCTCCGGGCTTGAGCACTGCCAATGCCTTGCGGATCGACGCGTCGTCCAGGGCCGACAGCCAAAGCCGTTGAATCGGTCCACGATAGCGACAGTGCTCGACCAACTCGCGGGCAATCATCTCGCCCTCACGGTCGGCATCGGTGGCGATGACCAACTCATGGGCCTCACCGAGCAAGCGTTTGACCGCTTTGAACTGGCTGGCAGTCTTGGGCTTTACCAGCATCTTCCACTTCTCGGGGACGATTGGCAGATCGGCCAGCACCCAGCGCTTGTAGCGGGGGTCGTAGGCATCCGGCGGTGCGGTTTCCAGCAGGTGGCCGATGCACCAGGTCACTGTGACATTCGGCCCCAGCCAGCAGCCGTCGCCACGGCGGTTGGCACCGAGCACCGCGGCGATATCTTTGGCCTGGGATGGCTTTTCACACAGGAACAACCGCATAACCACCATCATTTCGTACGGGTCTGGAAGGTGCACAGAATGCGCAGTACCGCGCATTTGGGCAACCTTTATCTGTATGGATATACAGATAAAGGTTGCCGTTGATTGCTTCGTCAGCGGTGAAAGGCGCATTTGTGGTCAAAAGGGGCAGGGGCGCCGGTAATGGCGGTGGATCGGGCGCCAATGAAGTGGGCAACGGGCCAAGTAGCGACCATACTCAAAAAAACTGTTAGGGATAGAGGTGTCAGCGGCAAGCATTACGGACGTATACGCAATGCTGACAAAGGTCGTATACGCGGTGTTCGTCAATTTGTTGTCCAGGACAGTGTCGATTAATAGCTTTAAAAAATCAGCCGGATTTTTGACGATCTGCTCTGTTCTGAAGTTCTGCTGGCCCCAGCTATCTGTCTGACTCTCAGAGAAATACGTCATGCCGACTTCAAATCCGCGGATTGCTGTGCTGGGCAACATTGTTGCGAACGTTGGCCACCCGGAACTGGATCGCTTTACCGATCTGAGCAGCCTGCTGGCTGTTCCCGCGTTTGATGTGTTGTTGCTTGACTTGCCAGGTACACCTGCCGGGCAAATGCTTCGCAAGCTGCGCACGGAACCTTCTTACCGGTTCAAGCTGATTTACTGTTGTCGCGATCTGGACGGTTGGTGTGAAGCGCTGGGCGATGGCGCACCTCCTGTTGAGCTCAAGGAGATAACGCCGCTCTGGCGATTGTGGAAAGCACGGTTCAGCCTTTTTAATCGTGGAGCCCCACCTGACAGATTTGAGAGCAGGGTGCTTTCATGGTTGTGGCTACGATCCAGCGTAGAAGTGCATGCCCTGCGCGATCCAGAGGTCCCCCAGCATTACCGCTATCCATTGCTGGAGGTTTTGGCCGAGGATGAGCAGGTCAATACCTTTGTCTGGCTTAAATTGATGGCCCAGCAGGGCTGGTTGGAAGAGGGCGTACTGGTCGATCGAATCCGACTGTGTTCAGATTGCGGTTCGGGCCGTTTGAACTACGTTGATGTGTGCCCGGAATGCCAGGCCCTGGACATTTCACGCCAGCCTTCGCTGCACTGCTTTACCTGTGGTCATGTTGGCGCCCAGGAGAGTTTTCTTAAAGATGGAATGTTGCTTTGCCCCAACTGCCTGAACCGGTTGCGGCATATCGGCAGCGACTATGACCGACCACTGGAGAACTACCGCTGCCGGTCGTGTCAGGCATTTTTCGTCGACGCCGATGTTCAGGCTCGATGCCTGGACTGTGGCCTGGCGCATGCGACTGACAAGCTGCGGGTGCGCGAAATCAGAGACTTCCGACTGGCTGAATCAGGACGTTTGCGCTGCCGCCAGGGTTTTAACACCGAGCCGGGCGGGGTCGATCACTTCGGCCGACTCAACTTGCTGGGAGGCAAGGATTTTTTCGACCTGCTCACTTGGCAGATCCAGATCGTACGCCGCTATCAACTGCCGCCTTTTTCACTGATTGGTCTGCGCTTCGTCAACTTGACCGAGACCATGCTTCGCCTTGGCGAGCACCGCGGGCATGCCTTCGTCGACAGTCTGGTCGATCGCTTGCAGGAAACGGTCAGGGAAACGGACCGTTGTTCACGAAGCACAGAGGAGTTCCTTTGGCTCATGCTCCCGCATACAGGTCCCGAGGGGCTGCTCAGCGTTGTACGGCGTCTGGGGCAGGTCGCCGAACTGTTCTCGGCACCTGAGGTCAGTGACATCTCTCTTCGTGTCGTCAGCTTCACCGCGCCGCAGGATTTGCTTGACCAGGAGGACGGCGAATTGTTGCTGGCCCGTTTAGCCAGCGAACTGACTTGAGGCTGTCATGAGCCCATTGCTCGAACAACTCTATAACGTGCTCAACTCGCTGGCGAGCCAGGATGGCTTGAGTCGATTGTTTTACATGCTCTTTCCGTTATTCCTGCTTTTTGAGCTGCCGCTCAATGTCATGGTGTTGCTGGGCGTCTTGCGCTGGTTCGTGCGCAGGCGAACCAGCATCCCGCAAATCAGTCTTTATCGACCCAAAGTGTCTTGCATCATCACCTGCTACAGCGAAGGAATGGATGTGCAAAAGACGTTGCTAAGCCTGTGCGAACAGATCTACCCCGGACACATCGAGATGATTCCGGTGGTGGACGGCGCTACGCTGAATCAGACGACGCTGAATGCCGTTCGAGGCTTTCTGGTCGATCCGGGTTTGTATCCACGCCGACATCTGCGTCCGATTGCCAAATGGCAACGTGGTGGCCGAGTGTCGTCGTTGAATGCCGGTCTGGCGCATGCCAGCGGTGAGATCGTGATGGCCCTGGATGGTGACACGTCTTTTGACAACAACATGGTCAGCGCCATCGTGCGTCATTTTGTGGATCCGACGGTGCCGGCAGTGGCCGGTAGCTTGCGGGTCCGTAATGTCTGGAGTTCCGTGACCACTGCGATACAGGCGCTGGAGTACCTGCTATCGATCCATATGTCGAAGATCGGACTGGCCGAGTGGAATCTGGTGAATAACGTCTCCGGCGCCTTTGGCGCGTTCCGCCGTAGTTTTCTGGTGAAAATTGGTGGCTGGAATACCCACACGGCAGAAGACCTTGATTTGACTCTGCGCATAAAAAGTTACTTCGGGCGCCACAATTTACGGATTCCATTCGAACCGCAAGCCATCGGCCATACCGATGCTCCGGTGACCTTCAAGCAGTTTCTCATGCAGCGGTTGCGCTGGGACGGTGACCTGTTTTTCCTCTACGTACGCAAGCATAGCCACAGCATCAACCCGAGCCTGCTGGGCTGGTCGAATTTCTTGATGATCCTCGTCAGCGGATTCTTTTTTCAGTTGGTGCTGCCCTTCATCATTTTTGGCTACACCTTGCTGGCGTTATTCATCCTGCCAGGGTCGACCTTGTTGATACTGTTTTTGATGATCTATCTGCTTTATCTGATGATCACTGTGATGATGTTCGGGGCTATGTTGCTGATGGTTTCCGATCGACCACGACAGGACCTGCGCCTGGTTTTTCTGGTGCCGATTTTCCCGCTGTTCATGTTGATCATGCGTTGCTGGAGTGCTGTAGCCATGCTCAACGAGGTTTTCCGTCGTGGCCATGAGGAAAGCAGCATGGCGCCATGGTGGGTCCTGAAAAAGGCCACGAGGTTTTGACATGCGATCGGTGCTTCTGGCTCTAACTCTATCGCTGTCATCCACTACATTGCTGGCTCAGCCGCTGACACTTCAAGAGTTGTTCGACAAGCAATCCTCCGATCCTCTGTTTCGTGCAGGTCAGGCCGACCTTCGAGCCCTCGAGGCAGAAGCGAAGCTTCATGAAGACCGGGCTGGATGGCAAGTGTTCGCTGGCGCCGGTGCCGGGCGCTTCCGAGAGTTGGTCACCCAAGACATTCGCAATGATTATTACGGTCACAATTTTGATCTTGGTATACGTCATCCTCTGTTGGGCAGCCTCAAGCGCCAACTGGATCTTCTGCAAACCAATCAGTACGAGCGCCAACGACAGCAGTTGCGCCTGGCTTTACAGAGGGCAAGCCAGCGCCTGGCACTACGCAGTGCGTACGCTGATTGGTGGCGCGCGCAACAGGAAGTCTCTTTTTGCGGTGCGCTCCTGCCTGTTGCCCGCAAGGCCGATCAGGTGATTCGCCTGCGTTTGCAAAAAGGCTGGTTGCGCACTTCCGAAGCTCAGTTGCAGCTGGATGAGTGGAAGGGGCTTTCAACGCGTTGCGAGGCGCTCACCCAAATAGAAGCCGACGTCCGCGAAGATCTGGCCAGCATCAATATGAGTGAGTTACCCATAGGGGCTCAGGCGGTTGCCGAGCCTCTGGCGCAACAACCGCAACCACTGGTTCAATGGCAGACTCTGTTGAATCAGCATCCACGGGTGACAGAAAAGCAAAACCTGCGCGATCAGGCCGACAGAGAGCGCGATAATCCCTGGTATTCAGCCATTGACTCCGACGTCATCCTGACCGGCACCCGGGAATACCGCAGCGGTACAGATAAAGCGGGTAGCGGCCTGGTGGCCAGCCTCGTGTTCTCTGTGCCTTTCGACCTGGTCGGCAATACTCGTGCTCGACAGCAAGTCGCCGAAGCACACTACGAAGCGGCAGCCGACCGTGTAGCAGCCGAACAACGTTCTTTGGGGCTGGAGCTGAGCAGGGCATTGCGCGCGCAAAACACGGCGCAAGCGACGATCAAACAGCGTAGCCAACAATGGCGTCATGCGGCGTTGGCACGCGATGAGGAAAAGGCTCGAGGCAACCTTGGCGGGGACAGCAACCTGCTAGCCCAGCTGGCCACCGAGCGGGCTTATTTTCAATCGGGTTTTGACTTGATCGCGGCGTGGCATGCCGCCTGGTTGCGCCAGGCCGACTTGAATCTGTTCACTGAAGATGCTCCGCAATTTGCTGCACTGCTGGGTGGCGAGCGTCAGGAATGGTCACCTTTGATCAAGCCGCAAGCCTCTTCGATAATTTCCGCCTCAACTCCAGCGGCACCGCGCAGCAATGTACCGCTCGAGCCGGCAAAATGGCTCCAGGCCAGTTATGTCTGGAACAGCGAAGCCTTGTTGGACCCCAGGCGTCGTCCGGCGGAACTGCAAGCATTGCGAAAGGCCGGTATGGAGAAAATCTACCTCGGACTCAACGCCGTCCAGGTGAGCAACCTGTCCGCGACCCGCCAGGCGCTTGAGCAATTGCTTCAAGACGCCGCGCGCAGCGGTCTGCAAGTGAGCCTGTTGCTCGGCGACCCCGGCTGGATCGAACCGCAGCAGCGCGGGCAACTGACCGATTTGCTCATCAAACTTCAGGGGTTGTCGTTTTCCAGTCTTCATCTGGATCTTGAAGTTGAACAACTCGGTTGGCCGGTACCCGATCAACGTTTGCAAGACTGGCTCGACACGTTGCGGGCGGTGTCAGCAGTCAGCCGTTGGCCGGTGGAAATATCCAGCCACCATCGCTGGTTCGTTGCGGCCACGGCCGGACATCCTTGCGTGCCTTGTGCACTTCCGGCAATCGGCGTGCGTCAGGTCAGCCTGATGATTTACATCCGTAACCCGCAGCGCAGTGCGCAACTGGCCGGGCAGATCGCAAAGCGTTGGCCCGATCTGCAATTTCGCCTGGCCCAGAGCGCAGAGCCGCAGTTGCCTTCCACCGAAAGCTGGGCGGGAGTATCCGCTGAACAATTGCAACGCCAGGTCGCTGTGTGGCGCGAGCAATTGCAACCTCAGGGTATTGCCGGCATTGATTGGCAAGCCTGGCGAGACTTCCCAAAACGGTGAGCCGCTCATGAAGATTCGTTTCGACAGTCACAAAGAGCACAATCCCACACAGGAGCAGGGTCTGAATGTGCTCTACGCCCCGGGCAAACGCATGGCATTTCGCCTGCGCTGGTACCTGATCCTGTTCCTGGTCGCCAGCCCGTTACTCTGGCTGGTCGCAAAGTTGCTGTACGGCGTGCTGCTGATTGATGCGCCGGCACAGTTACGCCTGCCTATTCAGGAAGTGCGTGCACGAGATGCCGGTCGGGTCGAGCAACTCTTCGTCACGACTGGTGAGCAGGTGCGTGCTGGCCAACTATTGGTCACCCTCGATAACCCGGAATGGCGCGCCCGTTTATTGCAACTTGCAGCGATGCCCGCTGAGATCCCGCGCCTCAGCGATTCCGATTTGGGCGTAAGAGAGCGTGAATTGCTCAGCGCCAGGGCAGGTCGTGCAGAACAACGAGTCCGGCAGTTGGAGGGGCTCGTGCAACAAGGTGCTGCCACCCGAGGGGAAGTGCTGGCCGCGCAAAGCGAACTTGATGGATTTCGATCGGATTTGCTGGCTTTCGAGCGTCGTGAGCAGATAGCTCGTCAGTCACCTCAAGGAGTCGATCGAGAGATCATCCAGCAAAACGCTGAGCAGCAATGGCTGAAGACGCGTTTGGCAGCGTTGTCAGTGACGGCGTCGCAGGGCGGTCGAATAGCCGAGGTGCTTGTTACGCCGGGCGAAAACGTCGGCCCGGGCACTCTGCTGATGCGTTTGGAGCAGCAGGAGGATCCGTTGTTGTGGATTTATCTGGAGCCTATGAACATCAACTACGCTGCCGTAGGTCAATCACTGCGAGTGCGCATGCCGGATGGCGAATGGCTGGCTGCTCACGTTGTGCAGGCTGTCGACAGCGCCGGTCGCACGCCAACAGTTCTGCGTGGACCGTTTGCCGCAAGCGAAATGGGATTGCAGGTCGTGGCCAGATTTGATCAACCACTACCGGCGCGCTGGAGAATCGATCAACTGCCGTTGAATGTTCGCTTCCCCACCGATTGGCTGCGAATACTGGGGATCAACAAATGAACCACCTCCAACAGGATGATTGCTCAACCATTCAGGCGTTCAGATCCTTGTCCTGGCGGCCGGCGCCTGAATTTCTGTTTATCCGGTTTTTATAAGGGGGGCTGTGATGCTTCATATAAGAACACCGTTGGTCTTGCATCCCGGGCTATCGACGCCAGAGCGGCGTATCTGGCTCAAGCTGGAGAACCTGCAGCCGAGCGGGTCGTTCAAGTTGCGCGGCATGGGCCTGCTCTGCACGTTCGCAGCCGGGCAGGGCAAGAAGACAGTCGTCTGTCCTTCCGGAGGCAATGCTGGATTGGCTACGGCGGTGGCGGCGACCGCGCTGGGTCTGAAGGCGCGCATCGTCGTGCCGCAAACCACCCCAGAAATCACCCGCGCACGCATTGCCAAAACGGGTGCAGAGGTGATTGTGCACGGCAAGGTGTGGGACGAAGCCAATGAGCGGGCGCTTGAACTCGCGCAAGATGCGGATACCGAGTACGTACCTGCTTTCGACCATCCGACGTTGTGGGAGGGGCACAGCACGATGGTGGATGAAATTCTGGAGGATTGCCCTCAGGTCGACACGATTGTGACCTCGGTCGGGGGCGGTGGCTTGCTGGCTGGTGTGCTCACGGGGCTGGAGCGTCATGCAAGGATGGACTGCCGGATCATCGCCTGTGAAACCCTTGGCGCCGCTTCGTTCGCGGCAGCCCTCAAGGCCGGACATCCCGTCAAGCTTCCCGAGATCAAGACCGTTGCCAGTTCACTGGGTGCTTCGCAAGTTGCGCTGTGGCCGGTTGAGCATATCCGGAACTTTCAGCACGAGAGTGTGGTGTTGTCGGATGCCGAGGCAATCATGGGCGTCGTTCGGTATGCCGATGATATGCGTCAGTTGGTGGAGCCCGCTTGCGGCGTTTCTCTTGCCGTCGCGTATCTGGATCATCCGGCAATTGCCGATGCCCATGATGTGGTGATCGTTGTCTGTGGTGGCGTCAGCATCAGTGCACAGATTGTTGCTGGATGGGAAAAGTCTTGAAGCATTGGTGTCGCTGGCAAGCCTGAGGTTCAAGTTACCAGTGACACCGCAGCCGAACTCAGCAGTATTTGTCTACCCGACAAATCCCGGACTGATTTTGCATCTGCTTCCATTCATGGCTCAGGGTTTGAAGGACGCGGCCCATGAAGTCTTTGTCAGCTGCCGCTTTCTTTCCGACATACCCTTGGCCCCGGCGATACATTCTGAGCCTGGCACACATGCTGTGATGAGCCTGCTCGAATTCACTTTCGTGCGAGTGGGGCGCGAGGCAATCGATACGGACTTCGCCAGACTTGCATATCCACAATACGTGGCTGTCGTGGCTGTCCTTGTGCGATGCGAACAGTCGAGCCAGTTCATCAATAGTTGGTTGATTGTTCAAATTCATGTGTAAGCCCCTTGACCACTGTTTAGTTGGTTAGCTGAAACATGTAGCCGAATCAGCCAATCGTTTCCTGAAGCACAATCGGGACGACACAGGCGTCCGTCAGGTGCAGAACGGGCCCTGAGTTTGATGTATGTAGCATTGATGAAAAGCGACTACGCAGCTGGGGCTCAACGAGGAGAAACAGTGCAAACCAGGATGCCGATGCTGATAAAAAAGCGCTCAGCCACAAGCATCATGAGGACGTTTCGCCAGCGCTTCTCGTCTTTGTACCGGACGGTCCAGCCAGTTCGCTTCATCAATCTGCCTTGTGGGCAGTACACATCAGGGGAACAGCTCGGCGGTCTGTCGAGCGTATTCAGAATACTCAAGCCAACTCTCCCGATCGGGGAGACGAGATGGATAATGCAAGCGGGCAATGGAGCCGTCAATAGATTTGTAGTGAATATTTTTTAACACTACATAAATCTCGCCTGTGAGCAGATCCGCCCGCCAAGCCGCCCACTAGAGGGATCCGGGAGCTGGATCAATCCGGACTTTGTCCGGGCCAAGAGCCGGCACCTCGCGCCACGGGGGCCAACAGGATCCGCCCACCACCAGCAACATGGCGAGCGGGCGGACCTTCAACCCTCAGTTCTTATCGATGTTCACGTTTTTGGTCTCGCGCAGACAAATCATGCCCACGATCAGACTCACGCCAGTGATCACTACGGGGTACCACAGCCCGTAGAAGATATCGCCGGTGTACACCACCAACGCAAAGGACACGGTTGGCAGGAAACCACCGAACCAGCCGTTGCCGATGTGGTAGGGCAGGGACATGGAGGTGTAGCGGATACGGGTCGGGAACAGCTCGACCATCAGCGCCGCCAGCGGGCCGTAGCACATGGCAGAGATCAGGATCAGCGCGACGATCAATGCGACGATCATCGGTTTGTTGATCTGCTGGGTGTCCGCCTGTTGCGGATAGCCAGCCAACGTCACTGCGCCACGCAGCGCTGCTTCGTTGTAACCGTCGATGCGCACCTCACCGATGCTCACTTGCACTTCGCTGCCGGTAGGCGCTGCTGCGCTGCTATACGGCAAGCCCTGTTTGACCAGGAAGGTCTTGACCTTGTCGCACGGGCTGTCGAAACGCGCCTTGCCCACCGGGTCGAACTGGAAGGTGCAGGTGGCCGGGTCGGCCAGCACGGTGATCGGCGCCTGTTGGCTGGCCTGGTCGATTGCCGGATTGGCATAGTGGGCCAGGGTTTTGAAGATTGGAAAGTACAGCAGCGTCGCCAGCAACAGGCCGAGCATCAGGATCGGTTTACGTCCGACCTTGTCCGACAGCCAGCCAAAGAAGATGAAGAACGGTGCGCCAATCACCACGCTGACGATCAGCAGACCGTTGGCCAGGGCCGGGTCCATTTTCAGGAACTGAGTGAGGAAGAACAGCACATAAAACTGCGCGGCATAGAAGGTCACCGCTTGCCCTGCGTTGATGCTGAACAGCGCGATCAGCACCACTTTGAGATTTTCCCATTTGCCGAAGGACTCGCGGATCGGCGCCTTGCAGACCTTGCCTTCCTCCTTCATTTTCACGAAGGCCGGAGACTCGTGCAGGCTCAGGCGAATCCAGGTGGAAATCCCCAGCAGCACGATTGACAGCAGGAACGGCAGACGCCAGCCCCAGACTTCAAATTGATCGCCGGTGAAGTAACGGCAACCGAGTACCACCAGCAGCGACAGCAGCAAGCCAAGGGTGGCGGTGGATTGAATCCAGCTGGTATGGAAACCGCGTTTACCGAGCGGAGCGTGCTCCGCGACATAGGTGGCGGCGCCACCGTATTCACCGCCCAAGGCCAGGCCCTGAAGCATGCGCAGCATCACCAGGATGATTGGTGCGGCGATGCCGATGCTCGAATAGGTCGGCAGCAGGCCGACGCAAAAGGTCGCCAGGCCCATAAGGATGATGGTTGCGAGGAAGGTGTATTTGCGTCCGATCATGTCGCCCAGACGGCCGAACACCAGCGCGCCGAACGGCCGCACGATAAATCCGGCGGCGAACGCCATCAGGGCAAAGATAAACGCGGTGGTGTCGTTGACCCCGGCGAAAAACTGCTTGCTGATCACCGCCGCAAGGGCGCCATAGAGGAAAAAGTCATACCACTCGAACACCGTCCCCAGGGACGAGGCGAAGATGACTTTCTGGGTGTCCTTGCTGGTGCTCGCGCTAAGCGTCGTGTCCAGGGTCTGAGCATGTTCTGACATATCGTTTTCCCTCACAGTGATTGTTTTTGTTGTTCCACTGTCGCCGCCATGTTTGGCGCGATGTCGGTGTAGCGCGGTCCTTGTAGGAGCCGAGCTTGCTCGCGATGGACGTTAACGATAACGCGTGTTTTCTGAGTAAACGCGTCGCCCTTGAGACCATCGCGAGCAAGCTCGGCTCCTACAGGTTACAAGTGCGGTTCGGTGACCAGTTCTGTTTCCGGGGCGAGGCTCCTTGAGTTGGGGGCGAGTATCAGCTGGGCGGCTTTCTCGGCGATCATCAGGGTCGGTGAACAGGTATTGCCCGAGGTGATACGCGGCATGATCGAGGCGTCGGCGATGCGCAGCCCGGGAATGCCGTGGACCCGCAACTGTGCGTCGACCACGGCGTCTGGGTCGTTGCCCATGCGGCAGGTGCCGACCGGATGGAAAATCGTCGTGCCGATCCGCGCCGCCGCTTCGTACAGTTGCTCGTCAGTCTGCAAGGCGTCGCCGGGCAGGTATTCGGTGGGGTTGAATGGTTGCAAGGCCGGCGCCGCGACGATGCGCCGGGTCAGGCGAATGGCGTCGGCGGCCACTCGCAGGTCTTCAGGATGGCTCAGGTAGTTGGGTTCAATGAGCGGCGCCTGCTGCGGATCGGCGGAGCGGATTTCTACTCGGCCACGGCTCTGCGGACGCAGGTCACAGACCGATGCGGTGAACGCCGGGAAGGTATGTAACGGCTCTCCGAAACGCTCCAGCGACAGCGGCTGCACATGGTATTGAAGGTTGGCCGACGTCTGTTCCGGCCCCGAACGGGCGAAAGCACCGAGTTGGCTCGGGGCCATGGACAGCGGGCCGCTGCGGTCATACAGATAACGCAGGCCCATGCCCATCTTGCCCCACACGCTGCCGGCGATCTGGTTCAGGGTACGGGCGTTTTGCAGCTTGTAGATCAACCGCAGCTGTAAGTGATCCTGCAGGTTGCCGCCCACGCCAGCCAGTTCATGGGCGACGCCAATACCCAAGCGCTGCAACATGCTGCCCGGGCCAATCCCGGAACGTTGCAGGATGCTCGGCGAGCCGACGGAGCCGGCGCAGAGGACGATTTCCCGCCGTGCTTTCCAGGTTTTCTGCTGCCCCTGCCAGCGGGCGCTGACAGCCGAAGCGCGGGCGTTTTTCAGGAGCACGCGGTCTACTTCGACATCCGTCAGCACGGTCAGGTTAGGTCGGTTGCGGATCGGTTTGAGAAAGGCCTTGGCGGCGTTCCAGCGTACCCCGGCCTTCTGGTTGACCTGGAAGTAACCGCAGCCTTCGTTGTCGCCACGGTTGAAGTCATCGATGCTGGCAATGCCACGTTGTTCGGCGGCCTCGCGGAAGGCATCGAGGATCGGCCACGACAGCCGCTGACGCTCGACCCGCCATTGCCCGGCAGCACTGTGGAATTCCGAGTCGCCGGCAAAATGGTTTTCGCTCTGTTTGAACAGTGGCAGTACATCTTTCCAGGCCCAGCCCGGATTGCCGTCGGCGGCCCAACCGTCGTAGTCACTGGCCTGGCCGCGCATGTAGATCATGCCGTTGATCGACGAAGAGCCGCCCAGTACCTTGCCGCGTGGGTAACTCAGGCTGCGACCTTGCAGGCCAGGTTGCGCTTGTGTCTTGTAGCACCAGTCGGTGCGCGGGTTGCCGATGCAGAACAGATAACCCACGGGGATATGAATCCATGGGTAGTTGTCGCGGCCGCCGGCTTCGAGCAGCAGCACACGGTGTTCCGGGTTGGCGGAAAGTCGATTGGCCAGTAAACAGCCGGCCGGCCCGGCGCCCACTACCACGTAGTCGTATTCATCAACGTCAGGCTGCATCCATGACCTCTGCTGTTGTTGTTCTTTGCCAGTTATCCTAGTTGTTAGCTTTCGTTGAAAGAATGTTAGTTTTTGCTCAGTAGCTGTGCGTTTTCAGACAGCTGCATTCTCTGGCACGTTCAAGGAAGACTCATGTTCGATTGGAATGACCTGCGGTTTTTTCTCGAGTTACAGCGTAGCGGCCGTTTGCTGACGGCGGCGCGGCGGCTGAAAACCACCCACGCCACTGTGGCCCGGCACATCGAGGCCATCGAGAAAAGCCTCGGCACCGCGCTGTTCGTCCAGCACGCCCAGGGCTACCAACTGACGCCGGCCGGTGAAGCGTTGCTCAAGCACGCTGAAGCCATGGAAAACGTCGCCTTGCTGGCCCAGGAAGAAATCACCCAGTCCAGTGCGCCGCTGGGCAAGATCCGCGTGGGAGTAACCGAAGGCCTGGGCATCATGTTCCTTGCCAGCCGCATGAATGGTTTGTTCGAACGCTATCCGGGATTGGAAGTGGAACTGGTGGCCGTGCCACGCTTCGTCAGCATCCTCAACCGCGAAGCGGAGATCAGCATCCACCTGGAGCGTCCGGCCGCCGACATGCTGGTCACCCGCAAACTGACCGACTACCGCCTGGCACTGTATGCCAGTCGCGCCTACCTGGACCGTTCGCCGCCGCTGCGTAGCCGCGAAGACCTGGCGCAGCACGCCTGGATCGGCTACGTCGATGATCTGTTGTTCAGCCAGGAACTGATGTTCCTCAACAGCTTCTGCCGCAGCCCGCAGGTGGTCTTCCACAGCACCAGCGTGATCGCCCAGCAACAGGCTGCACGCGCCGGCCTGGGGATTGCCGTGTTGCCGTGCTACATGGCCAGCAACGACCCGGAGCTGGTGCCGCTGCTGCCGGCCGAAAGTATCCAGCGCAGCTACTGGATCAGCACCCGGCGCGAATTGCACAAATCGGTGCGGCTACGGGTGTTGTGGGATTACGTGGTGCAGTTGTGCGATCGGGAGCAGGGGTTGTTGCTGGGCCCTACCTCTCAACCGTAGGAGCAAGGCTTGCCCGCGATATAGGCCTGATAACCGACCTGTCTCTCACAGATGTACACCAATCCATTGTGGGAGCCGAGCTTGCTCGCGAAGGCGGCCTGACAGCCGGCCTGTCTCTCACAGATGTACACCAATCCATTGTAGGAGCAGCCGGTCGACGCTCGATTGCTCGCGATGGCGACCTGACAGTCGACCTATCTCTCGCAGACGTATGCGAATCAAAACTGTGGGAGCAAGGCTTGCCCGCGATGGCGGCCTGACAGCCGGCCTGGCTCTCGCAGGTGTACATATCCATTCCTGCGGTAACGGCCACTTAGGGTTTCGCCCTTACGGCGCCTCACTTTTCCAGACGCCGAAAAGTAAGCAAAAGGCTTCGCCCCAAGCGTCCG
>NZ_JBWKVA010000028.1:0-84472 GCF_059421425.1 Pseudomonas sp. GW821-FHT02H09 | reverse complement strand
GCGATTTGTCGGCGCGGGCTGGCTCGCGATGGCGATTTCGAAGACGCCATGGCGCGCACTCGGGCGTCGACCGGCTGGCTCCTGCAGCTTTCAGGCACGCGCTGCTGCCCCGGCCCTCCGACAGTGCTAAGGTTCGGCCCTAGCTTTTGCATTTTCCAAGGAAGCCTTTATGCCGGACGCGACGTCCCTCAGTGCTGGTTTTATGGTGGTTCACGGCAACCGCCTGGACGAGTTGCGTAGTCTTGTCGTCAGTTGGATGCGGCGCTATCCGCTCACCCCCCTGGAAAATGAAATCGCCCTGGTGCAGAGCAACGGCATCGCCCAGTGGTTGAAGCTCGCGCTGGCTGAAGACCCGCAAGATGACGATATGGGCGGCTGTGGAATAGCGGCCGCCATCGATGTGCAATTGCCTGGCAGCTTTATGTGGCAGCTTTATCGTATGGTGTTGGGTCGTGATGAAATTCCGGCCAAATCCCTGCTGGATAAAGCCCCGCTGACCTGGCGGCTGATGCGCTTGTTGCCAGAGCTGATTGATCAGCCGCACTTCGAACCCTTGCAACGCTTTCTTACCCACGACACAGATCTACGTAAGCGCTATCAATTGGCTGAACGCTTGGCGGATCTGTTCGATCAATACCAGGTATATCGAGCCGACTGGCTGGAAGACTGGGCAGCAGGTCGCCATCAACTGCGCAATGGCAGAGGCGAAGCCAAGGCGCTGACGCCTGCAAATTGCTGGCAGGCTGAGTTGTGGCGAGCGTTGCTGCTGGATGTGGGTGAGCAGGGCATGGCGCAAAGTCGTGCCGGAGTTCATCAACGCTTCATTGAGCGGATCAACAGCCTGGATACAGCTCCCAAAGGATTGCCCTCCCGAGTGATCGTTTTCGGCATTTCTTCGTTACCGGCCCAAGCCTTGGAAGCTCTTGCTGGATTGGCGCGTTTCAGTCAGGTTTTGCTTTGTGTGCATAACCCATGTCGTCACCATTGGGCCGACATCGTCGCCGATAAAGACCTGCTACGGCACCAATACAAGCGTCAAGCGCGCAAGGCGGGAATGCCCGCAGCGCTCGATCCGCAAACCCTGCATCAACATGCTCATCCGTTGTTGGCCGCGTGGGGCAAACAGGGTCGCGACTACATCAATCTGCTCGACAGCTATGATGATCCCAACAGCTATCGTTCGGCCTTTCGCGATGGGCGGATCGATCTGTTCAGCGAAAGCCGGCCGCAGAATATGCTTAACCAGTTGCAGGACGATATCCTCGAACTACGCCCCCTGAATGAAACCCGTGAACATTGGCCAAGTGTTGACCTTGTACACGATGAGTCGATCCGTTTTCACATCGCCCACAGCGCCCAACGTGAAGTCGAAATTCTTCACGACCAATTACTCGCCCGCTTCAGCGCCGATCCGCAATTGCGCCCTCGCGATGTAATCGTGATGGTCCCGGATATCGACAGTTACGCTCCGCATATCCGCGCCGTGTTCGGCCAACTGGAGCGAGATGACCGACGTTTCGTTCCCTTCACTCTGACTGACCAAGGCCAACGCGGCCGCGATCCACTGCTGATAGCCGTGGAACATCTGCTCAAATTGCCCGACAGTCGTTTCCCGGTCAGCGAGATTCTCGATCTGTTGGATGTTCCAGCCTTACGTGCTCGATTCGGCGTAGAGGAGCGTGACCTGCCGACCTTGCATCGCTGGATTGAAGGCGCCGGTATTCGCTGGGGCATGAATGCCGAACAGCGCGCAGGGCTTGGTCTACCGGATGAATTGGAGCAGAACAGTTGGCGCTTCGGCCTGCGGCGTATGCTGCTCGGCTATGTTGTAGGCAGCGGAGCGGCTTGTGACGGCATCGAACCTTACGATGAAATAGGTGGTCTGGACGCGGCGTTGATCGGCCCGCTGGTCGCGTTGCTTGATGCCTTGAAGATTGCCCACCAGGAACTCTCGTTACCTGCGCCGCCGCAGCAATGGGGAGAGCGCCTGCATGCGTTATCGCAGCTGTTCTTCCTGGCAAGCAATGAGCATGACGACTACCTCCTGGCCCAGCTCGAAGAGTTGCGCGAAAGCTGGTTGGAGACTTGTGAGTCGGTAGGTTTGCAGGATGAGTTACCGCTGACCGTCGTCCGTGAGGCCTGGCTGGCGGGGCTTGATCAGGGGCGCTTGTCGCAACGCTTTCTGGCCGGTGCGGTGAATTTCTGCACCTTGATGCCGATGCGCGCTATCCCTTTCAAACTGGTCTGCTTGCTTGGCATGAATGACGGCGACTATCCGCGCGCGCAACCGCCGCTGGACTTCGACCTGATGGGTAGCGATTACCGTCCCGGCGACCGCTCGCGGCGTGAGGATGATCGCTATTTGCTGCTCGAAGCCTTGCTCTCGGCGCGTGATCAGCTCTACATCAGCTGGGTCGGCCGCAGTATTCGTGACAACAGCGAGCGTCCGGCTTCAGTGTTGATAGGCCAGTTGCGCGATCATCTGGCCAGCGGTTGGCATCTGTCGAACAGCGATGAGTCGCTTGTTGATGCAATGACCCAGGAACATCCACTGCAACCCTTCAGTGCCCGTTATTTTCATGAAGGCGACGGACTGTTCAGCTACGCCCGAGAGTGGCAGTTGCTTCACCAGACACACGAGGCCGTCGCCGAGCTTCCAGCGCTGACGGCCTATGTTCAGGAAGAGCCGCTGAGCCTGGGTCAGTTACAGGATTTCCTGCGAAACCCGGTGCGACATTTCTTCAGCCAACGGCTCAAGGTGTTTTTCGAGGCCGCCGAGGCACCTCTGGCGGATGAGGAACCCTTTGTACTTGATGCATTGCAACGCTATAGCCTGAGCGACAGTTTGCTTGAAGCGGCGCTTACCCATCCGGATCAACCCGAGCTGGCCTTGGAGGCTCAAGCAAAACGCCTGCAGGGCAGCGGTCTGTTACCGATGGCCGGTTTTGGTGAGTGCTTGCAACAGGAGTTGATCGAGCCACTGCCTGACTTGCTGCAACGCTATCAACAGTTGCTGGCTTTATGGCCGACGCCGCTCAACAGTGCCTTGCCGGTGAGTCTCGAGCAGCATGGAGTCAGCCTCGAGGGCTGGCTCAGTGGTCTGCATCAGCGCAGCGATGGAGGATTGTTGGCTGTCACCACGATTCCCAACAGTATTGGTTCAATCAAGACTCGCAAATGGCATCGGCTGACTCGGCCCTGGGTCAATCATCTGGCGGCTTGCGCGAGCGGGTTGTCGCTGACCACGGCGCTGGTGGCCAGTGACGACACCTTGTTGCTGGCTCCCATAGAGCAGAGCGCAGCCCTTAATTCTTTGGGCGATCTGTTGCAGGCCTGGCAATCGGGCATGCGTCAGCCATTGCCGGTTGCGGTGAAGACTGCCTTCGCCTGGCTTGGCCAGAGCGATCCGGTCAAAGCCGAAGCAGTCGCATGCAAGGCCTATGAAGGCGACGGTCAGACCACCGACGGTGAGCGTCGCGAAAGCCCGGCATTGGCCCGACAGTTTCCCGATTACAGCGCACTCGTCGCTGACGAAACCTTCGCTGATTGGTGTAACGCTCTCTACCGGCCACTGCTTGAAGCCCCGTGGCGATCATTGGCCAGCGAGGAGGTTCGCTCATGACAACCAAGACACCTCTGGCGCTGGCTTTCCCCTTGCGCGGCAGCCAACTGATCGAGGCCAGCGCCGGGACCGGCAAGACCTTCACCATCTCGGCGCTCTACCTGCGCCTGGTGCTCGGTCACGGTGGCGAGGTCGCCGGTTTTGGCCGCGAGTTGCTGCCACCGCAGATTTTGGTGGTGACCTTCACGGATGCAGCGACCAAGGAGCTGCGTGAGCGTATCCGCACTCGTCTTGCCGAGGCTGCGCGGTTTTTCCGTGACGAAACGCCAGCACCGGATGACTTGATCGCCGAGTTGCGCGAGCAATACAGCCCTGAGCAATGGGCAACTTGCGCCAATCGTCTGGACATCGCTGCTCAATGGATGGATGAGGCGGCGGTGTCGACGATTCACAGTTGGTGTCAGCGCATGTTGCGCGAGCACGCCTTCGACAGCGGCAGCCTGTTTACCCAGACCCTGGAAACCGATCACAGCGATTTGCTCGGTGAAGTGCTGCGCGATTACTGGCGGCTGTTTTGCTACCCGATGCAGGGTGATGCGCTGAACTGGGTTCGTGCCAATTGGGGAGGCCCGGCTGCGTTGTTGCCGCGCGTGCGTGCCTTGTTCGCAAGCGAGCAAGGTCTTGATGATGGAAAAGAGCCTGCCGAGCTGATTATCGCTTGCCTGCAAGAGCGGCGCGAAGCCCTTCTGCAACTCAAGACCCCATGGCTGCAATGGGCGGCCGAGCTGCGGGATATCTGTCTGCAAGGTGTCGCTGAAAAGACCGTCGATGGGCGCAAGATGCAGGCGCGTTACTTCGAACCCTGGTTTGAGAAAATCAGCGCCTGGGCCGAGGACGAGTCTCAAGAGCAACTGGATATCGGCACCGGTTTCAGTCGTCTGACACCGGACGGTATGGCCGAAGCCTGGAAAGGCCAGGCGCCAGACCATCCGGGGCTGGACGCCATGCCCGGTCTGAAAGCCAGTCTGGATGCCTTGCCGACCCCGGATGCTGCAGTGCTGCAACATGCGGCCAAGTGGGTCGGTACGCGCTTTGAAGAAGAAAAGCGTCGCCGCGCCGAAATGGGTTTCGACGACATGCTGCTGCGGCTCGATGCCGCCTTGCAGGCCGACGCTGGCGAGCGTCTGGCAACGTTGATTCGCGAGCAGTTCCCGGTCGCGCTGATCGATGAGTTCCAGGACACCGACCCGGTGCAGTACCGGATCTTCGAAAGTATTTATCGCATCGAAGACAACAATCCCGAATGCGGTCTGTTCCTGATCGGCGACCCGAAGCAGGCGATCTATGCCTTCCGTGGCGCCGATATCTACACTTACCTTCGCGCGCGTCAGGCCACCAGTGGCCGCCTGCATACCCTGGGCACTAACTTCCGCTCCAGCCATGGCATGGTCGGCGCGGTGAACCACGTATTCGAGCGCGCCGAGTCGCGCGAGCATGGCCGTGGTGCGTTTCTGTTCCGGGAAAAGACTGGCGAGAACCCCGTCCCCTTTCTGCCTGTTGCTTCTCAGGGACGTAAAGAAGTTTTGCAGATTGATGGTGAACCTGTGCCTGCGCTGAATATCTGGCAGTTGTCTGCCGAGCAGCCATTGTCCGGTGTGGTTTACCGGCAGCAACTGGCCGCCGCCTGCGCCAGTGAAATCGTCGCGCTGCTCAATGGCGGCCAGCAGGGCCACGCGGGATTCGTTCGCGACGGTCAGGATATGCGAGGCCTGCTCCCGGCCGATATCGCGATTCTGGTGCGTGACGGCAAAGAGGCCCAGGCGGTACGCGGTGAGTTGTCCGCCCGCGGGGTACGCAGCGTTTACCTCTCCGACAAGGACTCGGTGTTCGCAGCTCAAGAAGCCCACGATCTGTTGGCCTGGCTGAAGGCTTGCGCCGAACCGGATGTCGAGCGGCCGTTACGTGCTGCGCTGGCCTGTATCACACTGGATCTGCCATTGGCCGAGCTGGAGCGCTTGAATCAGGACGAACTGGCCTGGGAAGCGCGGGTGATGCAGTTCCGTGGTTATCGGGCGATCTGGCGCAGCCAGGGCGTGTTGCCGATGCTGCGCCGTCTGCTGCATGACTTTCAGTTGCCCCAGGCGTTGATTGCTCGAAGCGATGGCGAGCGGGTACTGACCAATCTGCTGCACCTGTCCGAGTTGTTGCAGCAAGCCGCCGCCGAACTGGATGGCGAACAAGCCTTGATCCGGCATTTGGCCGAGCATCTGGCGTTGTCCGGTCAGGCGGGTGAAGAACAGATTTTGCGGCTGGAAAGTGACGAGCAACTGGTCAAAGTGGTGACCATCCACAAGTCCAAAGGGCTTGAATATCCGTTGGTGTTTCTGCCGTTCATCTGCTCGGCAAAACCGGTGGATGGCAGTCGCCTGCCGCTGCATTACCACGACGACTCGGGCAAAGCGCAAGTGTCGTTGAAGCCCACCGCAGAGCTGATCGCCCAAGCTGATGACGAGCGTCTGGCTGAAGACCTGCGGTTGCTCTACGTTGCGTTGACCCGCGCGCAACACGCCTGCTGGTTGGGCGTCACGGACCTCAAACGCGGCAATAACAACAGTTCGGTCCTGCACCTGTCGGCGTTGGGCTATCTGCTCGGTGGTGGCCTGTCGTTGACCGAATCGGCCGGTCTGAGCCGCTGGCTGGAAGACTTGCAGCAAGGCTGTGAGGCAATCAGTTGCAGCGAAATGCCCGAAGCGAGCGAAATCCGTTTCAACCCGCCGCGCAATGAAGCCGTTTTGCTCGCGCCGTTGATTCCCAAGCGCAAGGCTACCGAGAACTGGTGGATTGCCTCTTACAGCGCCTTGCGTATTGGCGAGAGTATGAGCGCCGGTAGCGACGAAGCGCCGGAAAGTCCGCAAGCGCAGAAGCTCTTCGATGATGAGCGACTCGACCCGGATGCACCTCGGGAAATGGTCGCCAGTGGTGGCGATATCCATCGTTTCCCCCGTGGACCGAACCCCGGGACCTTTCTCCATGGTTTGCTGGAGTGGGCCGGTAACGAAGGCTTTGCCGCCGATCGGCGAAGTGTCGAAGACGCCATCGCTCGGCGCTGCAACCGCCGTGGTTGGGAAGGCTGGATCGGCACCTTGAGCGATTGGTTGCTGCACCTGCTGCAAGCTCCATTACGCATCGGCGCTGGACTGTCACCGGTGGTGTTCGAACAACTGACCCAGTACCGGGTCGAGATGGAGTTCTGGTTCGCCAGCCATAAAGTCGATGTGTTGAAACTCGATGAACTGGTGTGCCAATACACCCATAACGGTGTTGCCCGGGTGGCGGCCGAACCGGTGTTGCTCAATGGCATGTTCAAAGGTTTTATCGACCTGACGTTCGAGCACGAAGGGCGTTATTACGTCGCTGATTACAAATCCAACTGGCTGGGTGTCGATGATTCGGCCTACACCGAACTGGCGATGGAACAGTCGATTCTCGACAACCGTTACGACCTGCAATACGTGTTGTATCTGTTGGCCCTGCATCGCCAGCTCAAGGCACGACTCGCCGATTACGATTACGAGCGGCACATGGGCGGGGCGCTTTATCTGTTCTTGCGCGGCACCCGAGCGCCGAGCCAGGGCGTGTGCTTTACCCGTCCGCCACGGGAGTTGATCGAGCGTCTGGATCGGCTGTTTCAGGGCAAACCGGAGCAGCCCAGGGCCGAGCCTGCCTGGGAACAAGGAGTATTGCTATGAGTCGTTCCCTTGCCGATTTACTGCCCACACCGTTGGCCGCTGAAAGCCTGGTCGGGCTGGCACCGCTGAGTCGAGCCGAAGATCTGCTGCTGTTGCTTGAGCGATGGGTCGAACGCGGCTGGCTGAGGGCACTGGACAAAGCCTTTGTGGGCTTCCTTCACGAACTCGAACCTCAAGGCGACTCGCTGGTGCTGCTTGCGGCGGCGTTGACCAGTCACCAACTGGGTCACGGGCACGTCTGTCTGGATCTGTTCGAGACCCTCAAGGAGCCGGACTTCGCCCTGTCGTTGCCGCCGGAAGGGGATGTGCACACAGGCGCCATGCTGTTGCCGTCGCAACTGCTCGAAGCACTGGACGGCGCGCACTGGTGCAAGGTGTTGGCGTCCAGCCGATTGGTAGCGCTGGCCGCCGATAGCCGTGACGACGCGCAGCAGCGCCCTTTGGTGTTGTCCGGCAAGCGTTTGTACTTGCGTCGTTACTGGGCTTACGAGCGGCGCATCGATACCGCGTTGCGTCAGCGACTCGCGGCCCATGAAGCAACGCCCGATGATCTGCCCGAGCGCTTGAGTGGCTTGTTCGGCGCGGCCAAGAGCGGGGTGCCGATCGATTGGCAGAAGCTCGCCTGTGCTCTGGCCACTCGCGGCGCCTTCAGCATCGTCACTGGTGGACCGGGTACCGGTAAGACCACCACCGTGGTGCGTCTGCTGGCCCTGTTGCAAGCGCCGGCCGTGGAGTCTGGCAAACCGCTGAGAATCCGTCTCGCCGCACCCACCGGCAAGGCCGCCGCACGACTGACCGAATCCATCAGCCAACAGGTTCGTACGTTGGCAGTCGCTGACAGCGTGCGGGACAAAATCCCCTCTGAAGTCACCACTGTGCACCGCTTGCTCGGCAGCCGTCCGGGCACCCGTCATTTCCGCCACCACGCCGGTAATCGTTTGCCGCTGGATGTGCTGGTGGTCGACGAAGCCTCGATGATCGACCTGGAGATGATGGCCAACCTGCTCGATGCCTTGCCGACACATGCCCGTCTTGTGTTGCTTGGCGACAAGGATCAGTTGGCCTCGGTGGAGGCCGGTGCGGTACTTGGTGATTTGTGCCGCGATGCCGAGGCCGGTTGGTATAGCCCACAGACTCGCGTCTGGCTGGAGGCGGTCAGTGGTGAACATCTGAGTGCCAGCGGTTTGCAGGAAGACACCGAGTGCGTTCATCCATTGGCTCAGCAGGTGGTGATGTTGCGCCATTCGCGGCGTTTCGGTGAGGGCAGTGGTATTGGCCAATTGGCGCGCTGGGTCAATCAGCAGAAGGCCGATGAGGCGCGCAAACTACTGGCCGTTCGCACCCATGCCGATTTGTTCTCGCTGACGCTCAAGGGGGAGCAGGATCGCGCTCTGGAGCGGCTATTGCTTGAAGGGCACGGCGAGGGGCCGCAGGGTTATCGGCATTACTTGAGTCTTCTACGCAGCCAGCGACCGACAGTCGACACTGCGCTTGAGGATCCACGCTGGACCGAATGGGCACGCAATGTGTTGCAGGCCTTCGATGCGTTCCAGTTGCTGTGTGCCGTGCGAAAAGGCCCTTGGGGCGTTGATGGCCTGAATCTGCGCATCACCAGTGCGCTGCTCAAGGCACGCCTGATCGACAGCGACCAGCAATGGTACGAAGGTCGCCCGGTGCTGATGACCCGCAACGATTACGGTCTGGGCTTGATGAATGGCGACATCGGCATTGCCCTGAAACTGCCGGAACGGGACGGCCCGCAGGCAGGTCGTCAGGTGCTGCGCGTGGCGTTTCCGCGCAACGATGGTCAGGGCGGTGTGCGCTTTGTGTTGCCCAGCCGGCTCAATGACGTGGAAACCGTGTACGCCATGACCGTGCACAAATCCCAGGGTTCTGAATTTACCCACACCGCATTGATTCTCCCGGATGCACTGAACCCGGTGCTGACCAAAGAACTGATCTACACCGGGATTACCCGGGCCAAGGACTGGTTCAGTCTGATCGAGCCAAGGCCCGGTGTATTCGAAGAGGCGGTACGGCGCAAGGTCAAGCGCTTGAGCGGGTTGATGCTTGAGTTGGGGTGAGCCGATGCGGTGACGGTGGCGAGAGGATTTCACCTCTCGCCACAAAGACCTGGCCAATTCCCGCGACGACTACTCCGCCACCAGCAGCATTTCCTGGGAGGGCAGGCCCATGAAGCGTCGGACCCGCTCCCCGGCCTGCTCATTGCGTATGGCATGTGGTCTTGCATCCAGCTGAATATTCCCGCCTTCCATGAAAATCACCCGATCAGAAATCGACATCGCGAAGTCCATCTCGTGGGTCACTATCAGCATGGTCATACCTTCCTTCGCCAAATCGCGAATCACGTTCAATACGTCGCCCACCAGCTCCGGATCGAGGGCCGAAGTCGGCTCATCGAACAGCATGATCTTCGGCTCCATGGCCAATGCTCGGGCAATCGCTACCCGTTGTTGCTGGCCACCAGAAAGCTGATGCGGGTATTTGTGTGCGTGGGCCAGCAGCCCGACCTTATCCAGCAGTGCATACGCGAGTTGTTCGCTCAAGGGCTTGGCGCTGCCGTGGTAGCGCGGTGCCAGGGTTATGTTGTCGAGAATGCAGCGATGGGGGAACAGGTTGAAGTTCTGGAAAACCATCCCGATATGCCGCACGCCAGTGCGAACCCGGGCGCTGTTGGGAGTGTCATCGTGGCTGATGAAGCTTTCGCCGAACAGCTTGATCTCACCTTGATCAATACTTTCCAGGCCATTGATAGTACGGATCAACGAAGTTTTGCCCGAGCCTGACGGGCCGATGATCGAGATTACCTGACCACTGCCGACCTTCAGGTCGATGCCCTTGAGCACCTCGTGATTGCCATAGCGCTTGTGGATCTTTTCCAATTGCAGAACCGGTGCTGCACCGTGGATGGCTGGAAGGCCGGTAGTGGCAATCAGCGGTGGGATTTGTGCCTTGAGTCGGGCCACGGCAGTTTCGTCGAGGGTTTGTGGTTTGCGTTGGTTCAGATCCAGATAGCGTTCCAGTCGGTGCAAAAACCAGCCGAACACGCTCACGATAAATACGTAATACACCGCTACCGCGCCGAGGGTTTCCATCACCAGGAAGTTTTGCGCGTACAGGCGCTGGCCGACGGTGAGCAGTTCGGTCAGGGAGATCACCGAGATCAGCGATGTCAGTTTCACCACGGTGATGTATTCGTTGATCAGCGTGGGCAGGGAAATGCGAAAGGCTTGAGGTATCACGATCAAACGCTGCAAGCCCAGAAAGCCGACACCCAGCGCACGCCCGGCTTCTTTCTGACCCTTGGCCACGGAAATCAGGCCGCCGCGATGGATCTCTGCCATATACGCCGCTTCGGTTATCACCAGCGCGAACAACCCGGAGTAGAACGGATTGGACAGTACCGAGCCGGTCATCGGAAACAATTGCGGCAGGTTGTAGACGAACACCACCAGCACCAGCAGCGGGATGCTGCGAAAGAACCAGATATAAACGGCCGCCGGTATTTTAAGCCAGGCCGAAGCAGACAACTTGGCCGAGGCGAGGAGAAAACCCAGCAACATGCCGATGAACCAGGCCAGCGAACTGAGTTCGATCACGGTGACGCAGGCTTGCCAGAAGGCGGACTCTGCAAACAGGGAGAAAAAGTACGTCCAATCGAATTGCATAAGTACCTCAAACCGCATTGAAATCTTCGCGGGTAAGCCGCTCCCGCATGGGGAGCGGTGTTTTTGTAGGCGCGTGCTCGCGAAGGGGCGTAGCCTTAGTTAGACGCTTCTTCCAGGTTGTACTTCTTCAGGATAGCCGCGTAATCACCGCTTTTTTTGGCTTCATCAAACGCTTTGAGCAGCGCCTGATAGGTGTCGTTGTTGCCTTTCTTGACGAAGATGCCGAGGGTTTGCGGATAGACCAGATGCTCGCTGGTGACCACTACGCGGCCACTGGTGTGCTCGGCGATCATCTTCGCCGCGCCGGCGATTTCCATCTGGGCCTGGATGTTTTTCGACAGCAGGGCCTGGGTCACTTCCGGTGCCGACGGGAACTCGCTGACAGTGATGGCGCCCTTGTTGTTCGGCACACAATATTCGGTGGAGAGTTTCTTCAATTGAGCGACCCAGGTGGTGCCTTGTTCCAGGCCGACTTTCAGGCCGCAGAGGTCCTCAGGGGTTTGCGCATTCAGACCGCTGTCTTTCGGCGCCATGATTGCCGCGCCAGTCACGGCGTAGCCAATGGTCATGGCTTGAGTCTGACGCTCGGGCGTGATGTACATGCCGGAGATAATCGCGTCATAGTGCCCGGAGTTCAGGCCGGAAATCAGATTAGGGAACTTGGTATCGACGAACTCTGCCTTGGCTTGCATCTGCTTGGCCAGGGCCTGAGCCAGTTCCGGATCGGAGCCGACAATATTCTTCTGGCTGTCATAGGATTCGAACGGCGGGTAGGTGATTTCCATGCCGATTTTTAACTGGCCCGGTGTCGCGGTGGTTGTGGCAAAGCTGGCGGTGGCGCAAAGCAGGCCGGCGGCAAGCAGGGTCAGGCAGGATGCGGTGTTTTTAGTGAACATGTTCGGTGACTCCAGGGTAGGGAAGTAGTGGCCGACGACAGGGTTTCAGGAAGGCTGCGCCTGGTTTTTCAAATGTCCGAAGCTCGACGGCTTGCGGGCCTTTTCTGGAAGCTGGATCTCGCCATTTTCTACCCGCTTGCGCAGGTATTGGTATGTCTGCAAGGCTTGGCCGTACATGTGTTCACCAATGGTGATTTGCTCGTACTCGTGCTCGGTTTTGGCAAAGCCGGGCAGCGGTTTGATCTGGGTATGGAAGTCGCAGGCGTAGAACAGCGGGAAGGAGTAGCGCTCTTCACTGACTGTGCGCACACGGTGCGCGGTAGCGACGAACGCACCCGCGGTCATGACTTCGAGCATGTCGCCGATGTTCACCACGAAAGCGTCTGGAACGGGCGGCGCATCGATCCATTGGCCTAGGTTGTTCATCACCTCCAGCCCCGGTTTGTCAGCCAGCAAAATGGTGAAGCACTCATAGTCGGTGTGCGCACCAATACCGGGTGCATCCTGGACCGCGTCGTCGAAGGGATAGTGGATCAACCGCAGCTTTGAGGGCGGTCGGGTGACCATGCTGTCGAAATAGTCTTCCTCCAGGCCCAATGCCAGGGCGAAGCCACCGAACAGCCGTCGACCGAGGTCGAAGATCGCAGCGTAGTAGGCCTGCACTGCTTCCTTGAAACCTGGCAGCAGCGGCCATTCATTTGGCCCGAGCAGCGGGGTGTTGGCCAGCACCAGCGGGTCGTTTACCGGGACTTCGAAGCCGATATCGAAGGCTTCTTTGTGATCCGGTTTGCCCTTGGCGTAAACCTCTTCGCCTTCCGGGACATAACCTTTATGAGTCTGCGAGGCGCCGATGTAGTGCTGCATCTTGGTTGCGAAGGGCTGATCGAAATAGTCCCTGGCTGCCTGGCGCAAGTTGGCGATCAGCTGCGGCTCAATGCCGTGGCTGGTGATGTAGAGAAAGCCGACCTCACTGGCGGCCACCCCGAGCTGTTCAGCGACGGCCAGGCGATGTTCCCGTTCGATGCTGAACAAACCGGCGATATCCACCACCGGAATGCTTTTGAAGTTAGCTTGGGCCGGGCTGTTATTGATCTTCTCAGGCATGACGCAAAACCTCACGAGAGAGTTGAGTGGTTGAAGCGATCGAAGTGTTCGCGCTCTGTTCTAGCCATCCAGACATTCAGCGACCACAGGTCGGCAACCGGCACATTGGTGAAGGGCAGGTGATGCAAATAGCCGTCGGCGCCGAACTCTGGCGTCAGGGTACTGACCTGATAGCCACGAGCCTGTTGGGAGCGCCAGATGGCTTCCCAGTGCTGTTGATGGAAGGCCAGTTCCCGGGCGTACTCGGGGGCCGCGGGATGGGGAACCTGTGGACCCTGGTCATACCCGACCCGGGCCTGGATATGGTGCACGCGTTCGACGAAGGCACTCAGGTCATCCGCCGGGTCATTCAACAAGCGTTCGCAGGTGACGACCCAATGGCTGATATCGCTGGTGAACAGCAAGTCGGGCAGCTGCCGGATCAACTCAAGGGTCAGCCAGGGGTTGAACAGTGAGCGTGAACGGTGGGTTTCGAAGCTGCAGACTTGCCCGTGCTTGCGCGCAAGCGTCATGGCCTGGCCGAAGAACTCCACCTGCTGCGCCAGTGGCCAGCGGTCATTGCCGGCCAGAACATTGACGAAGCGAGGATTGAGCTCGGCGGCCCAGGCGAGTTTTTTGTCCAGATCAAGAAGGTGTTCGGTGGGCGGCGCGGATTGTTCCGGCAACACGTCATAGGCGGTAAAAACCGTGCTGATGTAACCGAGTCGATTGGCCCGTAGAAAGGCGCCGAACTCGGCTCGCTCACTGACATCAAGCGGCAGGCGGGCCTCCATGCCGTCGAAGCCGGCTTTCAGTAACTCATCGAGAGCCTGAGCCTTGCTTGCGGTATAGCCCCAGAGGGTACGGAATATTTCCAGTTTCATTGGTGAACCTCCGCGATTCCTTCAACTACTCAAGGCTCGAGGCGGCACATGACCGAATCGGGCTGTTATGGCAGTAGTAAAAGGTTTTCATGAGCCGGATCTCTGGGGATCCTTTCTCACTGCATCGCTGTCAGCTTTTATTATTATTACGGCCGCTTGGCGGCCACAGGTCACGTTGGTGTCGATGGTAGGCAGGACGCGAGGCTGGGAAGAATAGGAAAGCTCAAATCGTTACTTCATGTTTCTCTAAACAATTAGGCACCTATCTATAAATGCTGTTTCGTGAGCATTTCACTGGCTATGCTATCGTTGCGGCATCACCTTGTAACGATCATCGAGAATCCGAGCATGGACGCGACGACAGAACGCATTTCTGGCTGGAGGCAGTTACTGCTGTCGACCATTCTCTGTTTGTTGACCTCCCTCGCTTTTGCTCCGCCAGAAACGCCGACCGGCATAGCGGGCCCATGAGTTTATTCAAGCTCGATAACCCTCCGACCTTGCGCTCGGTCATTGGCCGCGGGCATTTGATCGTCGCGTTGGTAGCGGTGGGCCTGGCCAGCATTTCCTTGACCCTGCTTGGGGGGCTGGCCTTGCGCGTTTATGCCGATCACAACCTGCATCTGATTGCTCGCTCGATCAACTACACCGTGGAAGCTGCAGTGGAGTTCGACGACAAGGTCGCGGTGACTGAAGCGTTGGCGTTGATCGCCTCCATGGAAGAGGTGGCAGACGCGCAGGTTTTCGGCGAGAACGGGCGGTTGCTGGCGCGTTGGCAGCGACCGGCAACCGGGTTGCTCTCTGAGTTAGAAGCGCAGATAGCCCAGACCTTTCTGGGAAAACCGATCACCCTGCCGATCCTCCATCAGGGGCGGGAAATCGGCAGCATCCTGCTCACCGGTCATGGCGGCAGCCTGTTGCGTTTTCTGCTCAGTGGTCTGGCCGGCATTGTGTTGTGCACCGCCCTGAGTGCCTGGGTTGCCCTGCATCTGGCACGACGTAAGCTTCGTGGGGTCATCGGCCCGCTGCGCGGTCTGGCCAGTGTGGCCCATGCTGCCCGCAGCGAGCGAGCTTTCGATCAGCGCGTGCCACCGGCCGAGATTGTCGAGCTGAATAATCTGGGTAACGACTTCAATGCCTTGCTCGATGAAATGGAAGCCTGGCAAACGAATCTGCAAAACGAAAACGAAACGCTGGCCCACCAGGCCAGTCATGACAGCCTCACCGGCCTGCCGAATCGGGCGTTTTTCGAGGGCCGGCTGATCCGCGCATTGCGCAGTGCGAACAAGCTCGATGAGCGGGTCGCGGTGTTGTTTCTCGACGGTGACCGGTTTAAAGGCATCAACGATAATTTTGGGCACGCAGCCGGTGATGCGGTATTGGTTGCCGTTGCGACGCGGGTCAGAGCGCAGTTACGCGACGATGACCTTGTCGCGCGTCTGGGCGGCGACGAATTTGCCATTCTGCTGACGCCCCTGCACAAGTACGAGGACGCCGAGCGCATTGCCGACAAGATCATTGCCAGCATGGACATGCCGATCCCGTTGCCGGGCAATACCTCAATCTTGACCTCACTCAGTATCGGGATTGCCATCTATCCCGATCATGGCGTTACTCCAGGCACCCTGCTCGATGCTGCCGCTGGGGCAATGTGTCAAGCCAAACGCCTTTCCCGAGGCGGGCAGTACACCGCGGGGGCGGAGCACCCTGTCGCCCATGTTCAAACCAGGCGCTAAAGCTGTAGCGTCTAACGATACGGTTGGGGGCGTACCGAAAACCGTCGAGCGTCGATTGTAGTGAGCGCGGATTAGTCCGCGAACACCATCGAGCGGGTTTCGCCCATCAACAAGTGTTGATTCTGCTCGGTCACGCTGCGGATGTAATCCCACAACAAGGTAATCCGCTTGAGCTTGCGCAGATCCTCGCGGCAGTACATCCAGAACTGCCGGGTGATGTTGATTTCCTCCGGCAGCACCGGCAGCAGACGCGGGTCCTGCGCGGCGAGGAAGCACGGCAGAATCGCCAGCGAGCGGCCCTGCTGCGCGGCGACATACTGAGCGATCACGCTGGTGCTGCGCAGGTTGGCGCTGGCGCCGGGCAGTACGTTGGCCAGGTAAAGCAGCTCCGAGCTGAACGCCAGATCGTCGACATAGCTGATGAACTGGTGTTTACCCAAGTCTGTCGGGCGGCGGATCGGTGGGTGTTTGTCGAGATAATCCTGGGTCGCATACAGCTGCAAACGGTAGTCGCAGAGTTTGCAGCACACGTACGGGCCGTGTTCCGGGCGTTCCAGAGCGATGACGATATCCGCCTCACGCTTGGACAGGCTGATGAAGTGTGGCAGCGGCAGGATGTCCACCGAAATCGCCGGGTAGGTGTCGACGAAATGGCTCAGCTGCGGGGTGATAAAGAAGCTGCCGAACCCTTCAGTGCAGCCCATGCGCACATGACCCGACAGCGCCACGCCAGAGCCCGAGACCTGCTCGCAGGCCATGTGCAGCGTGCTTTCGATCGACTCGGCGTAACCCAGCAAGCGCTGACCTTCGGCGGTCAGCACAAAGCCGTTGGTCCGCGACTTCTCGAACAGCAACGTGCCCAGCGCCCCTTCCAGTGAGCTGATGCGCCGCGACACGGTGGTGTAGTCCACCGCCAGGCGTTTGGCGGCGGTGCTGGCCTTGCGAGTACGGGCGACCTCGAGGAAAAACTTAAGGTCGTCCCAGTTCAATGAGCCCAAAGACGTGATGTTTTTTTGCATGTTAGACCGGCTTTTATGTGCGTTCTTATTAGAAGTTTGCACATCTATACTCCAAAAACAGTCCGACAACCAACTCGGGACACCGCCTCATTTCAAGGCGACAAAACGCCTTGGCTCCCTGCACAGCAACCCACTTCAATAACAAGAAGCCAGGAGACCATCATGAACGTATCTCTCACGCCAGACGAAACCACCCTGCAACGGGTCAAGCTGCTGATCGACGGCGAATGGGTCGAGTCGCAGACCACCGAGTGGCACGACATCGTCAACCCGGCCACCCAGCAAGTGCTGGCCAAAGTCCCGTTCGCTACCGCCGCTGAAGTCGACGCCGCCATCAGCGCCGCCCATCGCGCCTTCCAGACCTGGAAGCTGACGCCGATCGGCGCGCGGATGCGCATCATGCTCAAGCTTCAAGCGTTGATTCGTGAACACTCCAAACGCATTGCGGTAGTGCTCAGTGCCGAGCAGGGCAAGACCATCGCTGACGCTGAAGGTGATATTTTCCGTGGTCTGGAAGTGGTCGAACACGCGTGCTCCATCGGCAGTTTGCAGATGGGCGAGTTTGCCGAGAACGTCGCCGGTGGTGTCGATACCTACACCCTGCGCCAGCCAATCGGCGTCTGCGCCGGGATTACCCCGTTCAACTTCCCGGCGATGATTCCACTGTGGATGTTCCCGATGGCGATCGCCTGCGGCAACACCTTCGTCCTCAAGCCTTCCGAGCAGGACCCGATGTCGACCATGTTGCTGGTGGAGCTGGCGCTGGAAGCCGGGATTCCGCCGGGCGTGCTTAACGTGGTGCACGGCGGCAAGGATGTAGTGGATGCGCTGTGCACCCACAAAGACATCAAAGCCGTGTCGTTTGTCGGTTCGACCGCGGTCGGTACTCACGTCTACGATCTGGCCGGCAAACACGGCAAGCGTGTGCAGTCGATGATGGGCGCAAAAAACCACGCGGTGGTGCTGCCCGATGCCAATCGCGAACAAGCCCTCAACGCCTTGGTCGGCGCCGGTTTCGGTGCGGCCGGTCAGCGTTGCATGGCCACTTCAGTCGTGGTGATGGTAGGCGCGGCCAGGCAATGGCTGCCGGACCTCAAGGCACTGGCGCAAAAACTCAAAGTGAATGCCGGCAGCGAGCCGGGTACCGATGTTGGCCCGGTGATCTCCAAGAAGGCCAAGGCGCGCGTTCTGGGCCTGATCGAAAGCGGTATCAAGGAAGGCGCGAAGCTGGAACTCGATGGCCGTGACATCAAGGTTCCGGGGTTCGAACAGGGCAACTTTATTGGCCCGACCCTGTTCTCTGGCGTGACCCCCGAGATGCAGATCTACACCCAGGAAATCTTCGGCCCTGTGCTGGTGGTGATGGAAGTCGACACCCTTGATCAAGCGATCGCCTTGGTCAACAGCAACCCGTTCGGTAACGGCACCGGTCTGTTCACCCAGAGCGGCGCGGCGGCACGTAAATTCCAGAACGAGATCGATGTCGGTCAGGTCGGGATCAACATCCCGATTCCAGTGCCGGTCCCATTCTTCAGCTTCACCGGTTCGCGTGGCTCCAAGCTCGGTGACCTCGGTCCGTACGGCAAACAAGTGGTTCAGTTCTACACTCAGACCAAGACGGTCACCAGTCGCTGGTTCGACGATGACAGCGTGAACGATGGTGTGAACACCACCATTCACTTGCGCTGATCGAGGAGAAGAACATGAAAATTGCATTTATCGGTCTGGGCAACATGGGCGCGCCGATGGCGCGCAACCTGATCAAGGCCGGCCACGATCTGAACCTGTTTGACCTGAATCAGACCGTGCTCGCCGAACTGGCACAGTTGGGTGGCACCATCAGCACTTCACCTCGTGAAGCGGCTCAAGGCAGCGAACTGGTCATCACCATGTTGCCGGCGGCTGCCCATGTACGTAGCGTCTGGCTGGATGAAGACGGCGTATTGGCCGGGATTGCCAAGGGTGTTCCGGCGGTGGATTGCAGCACCATCGACCCGCAGACCGCCCGCGATGTGGCGGCTGCTGCGGCCAAGCAAGGCGTGGCCATGGCCGATGCACCGGTATCCGGTGGTACCGGCGGTGCACAGGCTGGGACTCTGACTTTCATGGTTGGCGCTACGCCGGAATTGTTCGCCATCCTGCAACCGGTGCTGGCGCAAATGGGCCGCAACATCGTTCGTTGCGGTGAAGTCGGCACCGGGCAAATTGCCAAGATCTGCAACAACCTGCTGCTGGGGATTTCCATGGTCGGTGTCAGCGAAGCCATGGCGTTGGGCGACGCATTGGGGATCGACACCCAGGTGCTGGCCGGAGTCATCAACAGTTCGACCGGGCGTTGCTGGAGTTCGGAGATGTACAACCCATGGCCAGGCATTGTCGAAACGGCGCCGGCGTCGCGCGGTTATACCGGCGGTTTCCATGCCGAGCTGATGCTCAAGGATCTGGGCCTGGCCACTGAAGCGGCGCGTCAGGCACACCAACCGGTGGTGCTCGGCGCGGTGGCCCAGCAGTTGTATCAGGCGATGAGTCAGCGTGGGGAAGGGGACAAGGACTTCTCGGCGATCATCAACAGCTATCGCAAACCCCAGTAAGGGGTTTTCCGAGAGCCCACGTCGGGTGGGCTCTCGGTTTTTTTCGAAGCGGCGATCTCTCGCCACAAATATTCGTGTCAGGTTCAGGCAAACACGAAATACTTGCGCACTGTCTCGACCACTTCCCAAGTGCCTGTCATCCCCGGCTCCACGACGAAAATATCACCCGCCCGCAGATGGATCGGCGCCATGCCGTCCGGGGTGATCACGCAGTAGCCTTCCTGAAAATGGCAGTACTCCCACTTCACGTACTCAACTCGCCATTTGCCCGGTGTGCAGATCCAGGTGCCCATGATCTTGCTGCCGTCTTCGCTGGTGTAGGCGTTGAGGTTGACGGTGTGCGGGTCGCCTTCGAGTTTTTCCCATTTGCAGGCATCGAGCACTGGCAACGGGTGAGTATCGCGCAGGACGGTAATCGGTTTGGACATGATGACTCCGGACGGTAGGGAGAACTGAAGTCGCACCCTATAGGGCTTGGCGAGGCGTCAGTTGTCTGTACTCGACACTGAGCTATCCAGAAACGCAGTGGCCTTCGAGCATCGTTGTAATGCTCGAAGGATGGAAGCAGGCGTTTGAATGAACCGTTCGGAAGTCGATTTCGCTGATTGAAATTTCTGCCCGGTAAACGCCTGATTCTTAGCAATATGTGCGAAATACTTGGGCGTTCCCGAAGGATTTCGCAAGAATATTCACAGGTATCACTCGTATCATTCACTTCAGAACAGGCCGAGAGCTTCGCAATGAAAGAAACAATGTCATGGTGGGATATAAGTCCGCCCTTGAGCACCGCTACACCCACCTGGCCGGGTGATACACCTTTTCAAGAAGAGCGCGTCTGGAAGTTCGGGCCAGAGTGCCCGGTGAATGTCGGGCGCATCACTCTGTCTCCTCACACGGGTGCCCATGTCGATGCGCCGCTGCATTACAGCGCTGACGGAGCAGCCATTGGCGATGTGCCGCTGGATGTCTATATCGGTCCGTGCCGCGTGTTGCATTGCCTGGACAGCGGCCGGCTGGTGCACCCTGAACAGCTTGAAGGTCGCTTGCAAGACCTGCCTGAACGCGTCCTGCTGCGCACCTATCGACAAGCGCCGCTAACCTCCTGGGATCCGGACTTCACCGCTGTCGCCAAAGAAACCGTCGACCTGCTGGCAAGCCTGGGCGTGCGGTTGATCGGTATCGATACGCCGTCACTGGACCCTCAACAATCCAAAACCATGGATGCGCACAATGCGGTGGCCCGGCATGGCATGGCTATCCTGGAAGGCATCGTGCTCGATGACGTCCCGGAAGGGGACTATGAATTGATCGCTTTGCCGCTGCGCTTTGCCAACCTGGATGCCAGTCCGGTCAGGGCGGTCCTGCGTCCACTCAATCCACTGCAACGTGAGGAGTCTGTTCGATGAGCCAATGTCCCTATTCGCCGGCCAGCCAGACAGATGAATGGCATAACGCCGAACTGAATTTTTCCGACACCATGAGCTATGGCGACTACCTGGACCTGGGCAAGATTCTCAGCGCCCAGCATCCCTTGTCCCCGGACCATAACGAGATGCTGTTCATCATCCAGCATCAGACGTCCGAGCTGTGGATGAAGCTGATGCTGCATGAGCTCAAGGCCGCCCGCGAACACGTCAGGCTGGGTGAGCTGCCGCCGGCGTTCAAGATGCTGGCGCGGGTCTCGCGGATCTTCGATCAGCTGGTGCATGCCTGGACGGTGCTGGCGACCATGACCCCCACCGAGTATCACGCGATCCGGCCATTTCTGGGCCAGTCATCGGGCTTTCAGTCGTTTCAATACCGCGAGATCGAATTCATTCTGGGCAACAAGAGTGCAACGCTATTGCGTCCGCATGCTCACCGTCCCGAGTTGTTGGCAGAGCTTGAAAAGGCGATTGCCACGCCTTCGTTGTATGACGAAGCGATTCGGTTGATGGTCAGCGCAGGATTGGCGATTGATCCGCAGCGCTTCGAGCGCGACCCGGCCAACCCGACCGTTCATGACGCCTCGGTCGAAGCCGCCTGGCGTGTGGTGTACACCGATCCTTCGCGGTATTGGGATCTCTACCAGTTGGCGGAGAAGCTGATCGACCTGGAAGACTCGTTCCGTCAATGGCGCTTCCGGCATGTCACGACCGTTGAGCGGATCATTGGTTTTCAACCGGGCACAGGCGGCACTGAAGGCGTCGGCTATCTTCGCAAGATGCTCGACACGGTATTGTTTCCGGAGTTGTGGCGAGTGCGTTCGACCCTCTGACCCACAATAAAAGAAGCCCCGGCATTCACCGAATGCCGGGGCTTTTTATCGTCTGGTTGAAGGCTATTGAGCGACCGACAACGAGCGAGTCCTGGCTAACCGAATTCGGTAGCACACGAACAGGATCAGCACCCAGACCGGGATGGCGTAGACCGACGCACGTACCCCTGGAATCAACAGCATCACGTAAATGATCACGGCCATGAAGGCCAGGCACAGGTAATTGGTGTAAGGCGACCAGAATGCTTTGAAGCCTGGCACGATGCCGCGTTGGCCCATGACCTTGCGAAACTTCAGGTGAGTCAGGCTGATCAGCGCCCAGTTGATCATCAACGAGGCGACCACCAGCGCGAACAGCAACTCAAGCGCTTCATGCGGGGCGACATAGTTGACCAGCACGCACAACATGGTGATCAACGCGGAGATACCCAGCGCCAGTAACGGTACGCCCTGTTTGTTCAGCTTCATCAGCGCCTTGGGGGCATCGCCCTGTTCCGCCAGGCCGTAGAGCATACGGCTGTTGCAGTAGACGCCGCTGTTGTAGACCGAGAGCGCCGCGGTGAGCACCACAAAATTGAGGATTTGCGCCGCGGTGTTGCTGCCGATCAAGGCGAAAATTTGCACAAACGGACTGCCGCTGTAGGCATCGCCGGAAGCGCCCAATGTCTGTAGCAGTTGGTCCCATGGGTACAGCGACAGCAGCACGGTGAGCGCACCGACGTAGAAGATCAATACGCGGTAAACCACCTGATTGATCGCCTTGGGAATGATCTTCCTCGGCTCGCTGGCTTCAGCGGCGGTGATGCCGACCAGCTCCAGGCCGCCGAATGAAAACATGATGAACGCCATCGCCATCAGCAAACCGTTGGTGCCATTGGGGAAGAAGCCGCCATGGCTCCACAGGTTGCTCACCGAGGCCTGCGGGCCGCCGGTGCCGCTGACCAGCATGTAACAGCCCAGGGCAATCATGCCGATGATCGCCACGACCTTGATGATCGCGAACCAGAACTCCATTTCGCCGAAGATTTTGACGTTCATCGTGTTGATCAGGTTAACCAATACGAAGAACACCGCCGCACTGATCCAGGTCGGCACCTCGGGCCACCAGAACTGCACGTATTTGCCAACGGCCGTCAGCTCCGCCATGCCCACCAGCACATACAGCACCCAGTAGTTCCAGCCGGACAGGAAACCGGCAAAACCGCCCCAGTAATTGTGGGCAAAGTGGCTGAAGGAGCCCGCCACGGGTTCCTCGACGATCATCTCTCCCAGCTGACGCATGATCAGAAAGGCGATAAACCCGGCAATCGCATAGCCGAGGATCATCGACGGCCCGGCCGACTTGAGCACGCCGGCGGAGCCCAGAAACAGTCCGGTGCCAATCGCTCCGCCCAATGCGATCAGCTGAATATGACGATTTTTCAACCCCCGCTTGAGCTCACCCTGTTGCAAGATGTCATCCGCCATCGTGTTTCCTTTTAGTTGTAATGGTCAGGCTTGGTTTGAATGCGTCAGTTTATTCAATTGCGCTCATTTTAAGGGCTCAGGCATTACTCTCGGTAAATTTTTCGTAATACAGATGAACGTTGTCCAGGGTTTGGGCCTGCAACCAGGTCTTGATCGATTCGACCATCGGCGGTGGCCCGCAAACGTACATGTCGACTGTCGCGTCGCGCAGTTCGCTGGTGTCGAAATGCTCGGCAATGTAGCCGCGCTTTCCCTCCCATTCCGGCGATGGATCACTGACCACCTCGGTGTAGCGAAACCCTGGAATGCGTTCGGCATAGGCCTCAATGCGCGCGCTTTCGCACAGATCGGCGGCGTCCCGCACACCGTAGTACAAATGCACGGGCTGCTCGCAACCACGCTCGGCAATCTCGTCGAGCATGCCGAGCAGTGCCGATAGCCCGGTGCCACCGGCGACCAGGATCAGCGGTTTGGCGATGTGGCGAAGATAGAAAGCCCCCAGCGGCGCTTGCAGCCCGATTTCGTCGCCGACCTGGCAGCGTTCACGGATGTAGTTGCTCATGACTCCGTCGGGCAGCAGGCGAATCAGGAACTGCAGGTGATTGCTGCTGTTCGGTCGGTTGGCGAACGAGTAGGAGCGTTTGCTCTGGGTACCCGGGATCAGCAGTCGGGCGTATTGGCCCGGCAGGAAATCCAGTGGCTGGCCTGCCGTGCCCATATCCAGGTGCAAGATCGCGGTGCTGGCCGAGACCTGCCTGACTTCGGTGACCGTACCGGTGAGCTGGTCCGGGCCTGATGCATTGCACAGGCTAGAGGCGAAGTCGAAGTAAAACGTGGCATCGGATTTCACCCGAGTCTGGCAGGTGAGCATTTTGCGTTGTTGCAGGTCCTGGCTGGAAAGGGCTTCCTCGTCCACATAATCCTGGCTGTAGTCGCCCGATTCGCAGCGGCCCTGGCAGGTTCCGCAGACGCCCTCGCGGCAATCCAGGGGAATATTGATGCCGTTGCGCAGAGCGGCGTCGAGCAGTATTTCATTGGGTTGTACGGGAAAAAACAACGTTTTGCCGTCGGCAAAGCTGAACGCGACCTTGTGATTCATGCCCCGGTCTCCATGGATTCAGAGGTGGTAGAAATCGAGCACCGAGTTGATGGTGTCGTTGAGCAGCAGGACGTGCTTGCGGGTAATGACCCAGCTGTCTTCACGGGGCTTGAGGCGATAGGTCGCGTTCCCGTAAAACTGCTCGGAAGTGGCCAGGCGATAGAACAGGGTGTGCCAGTTCAGACGCACCTCCAGGTCACCGCCCTCAAGTTCACTGATGCGCACGTTGTTGATCAGGTGCAGCGTGCGTGGCATCGGCGTCGCGGAGGCGGCCTTGCCTGTACGCAGGCGAAACACCCGGTCCTCCAGGCCTGAGCGGTTGGGGTAGTAGATCAGTGACATTTCGCGCTTGGGGTCGAGGGTGTAGACGTGTTCCGAGTCCCATTGCGGCAGGTGGAATTCACTGTGTTCGTCGAACAGTTTGATATAGGCGTCCCAGTCCTTGGCGTCGCACAGTTCGGACTTGCGATAGAAAAATTGCTCGATCTGGTACTGCAATTGCTGATTCATGTTCACACCTCACGCAGCTTCAAGGATTTCGCTTCCAGACCATCGAGCAGAAATTTCTGCCAGTTGCTGTGCTGGTTGACGTAAAGCCCTTCGTGGGTGAATTCGGTGCCCGTCATTGCCGGCAGTATGCCAATCGACTCACTGTTGGGGGTGGCGCCGGTCGCCCATTGGTGACTGCCGCGAGAAATATCGCTCCAGCGCTCCAGGCGCGCCTGGAAACCACGCTGGGCTTCGCGGAACTCCACCAGGTCATCCGGGGTGCCGAGTCCGGAAACGTTGAAGAAGTCTTCGAATTGACGAATCCGGTTCTCCCGATCCGCGTCCGACTCGTGCTTGACGCCCAGGCACTGGCTGATGATTTCAGTCTTGTTCCAGGCTACCGGGCGGATGATGCGCAGTTGCGAACTGATCTGATCGAGGAAAAACAGGCTGGGATAGATGTTCAGGTTGCGCAGGCGATGCATCATCCATTCGGCTTTTTCCTGGCCATGCTCTTCGATCAAGCGCGGCATGATCGTGGCGTAGCCGGAGCGCACTGCCGGGTTCGGCATGTCGCTGAACAGCACGCTATGACCATTATTGAAGGCGAACCAGCCGTCATCGGTATTGGCATCGCCGGCGCCCAGCTTGCTGTAGTCAAGCGTGTCGCCAGCGCTGGTGCCGTTCTCGCTGTTGACCTGCTGGCGATGCTGCACGGTGGCCACGTAGTTATAGTGAACCGTGCTGACGTGATAGCCGTCCAGACCGTTTTCGTTCTGCAGTTTCCAGTTGCCGTCGTAGGTGTAGGCGGACTTGCCGGGCAGCACTTCCAGCTCACCGGTTGGCGACTGGGCGACCATCATGTCGAAGAACACCTTGGCATCGCCGAGGAAATCTTCAAGGCTGTTTTCGCCGTGCACGTCCAGGCTGATGAACACAAAGCCCTTGTAGCTCTGGATGCGAGCTTTTTTCAGGCCGCGAGTGGCTTTGTCGAAACCTTCCGGGTATTCGCCGGGAGCCTTGACCTTGACCAGGCGTCCGTCGCTTTTGTAGCACCAGGCGTGGAACGGGCAGGTGAATGTCGACTGGTTGCCCTTGCCGACACGGGTCAATGTCGTGCCGCGATGCTGGCAGGCATTGATCAGCGCGTTGAGCTGACCGTCGCCGTCGCGGGTAATGATCATTGGCTGGCGGCCGGCACGCATGGTGATGAAGTCGTGATTGTTGGCCAGCTCACTTTCGTGGCAGGCGTAGATCCAGTTCTTCTCGAAGATCAGCTCCATCTCCAGATCGAACAGCTGCGGCTCGGTAAAAATATCCCGGGCAATCCGGAACACGCCGTCTGCCGGACGGAAGTCCAGGCAGCCCTCGATAAACTCTTTCCACTGTTCGACGCTTTTTGCACCACTCATGGGCGTGTACCTTTTTTATTCGGGCCAATCGGTACGCTCATTAGAGAGAGTGGGGCGGGCAGGGGTCTATCCGGTTTGTCGGCGAAGGCAGTCCATAAAGTTCGTGGGCAATTGACGCGCTGATCCCGTAGCAGCTGCCGAAGGCTGCGTTCGGCCGCGAAGCGGTCGTAAAGTCGGTATGTAGGGTTTCCCTGAAAGAGTGCGGTTGCAGACCCTACAACACGACCGCTGCGCGCTCGAACGCAGCCTTCGGCAGCTGCTACGGGGACGGTTTTAACCTGGGGTAACACCCGGGCTTTGCGCTGGGCAGCTAATACTCAAAGCGGTGCACCAGTCGATGAACGGCTGCACCCGTTTGCAGCAATCAGGTACTGTTTTGCGGTGTGTCGAACGCTGTTCGATGGCTTGCCTGCGCTTCAAGACGGATGCTTTATCCGCTTAGTCGGTGATCGCTATCCACTGGGTTGGCTGGGTCGTCTTGTGGCGTGGAACTTGCTCTTTTCAAGCCTGATACGCGCCGTTAGAGCGCGCAAAAAAATATTGCCGTGGGTGCGCCGTGATGAGTAGCAAAGCTGATCCGCAGTTTCGCGACATTCGTATCGATCGCTATGACCTTGAGGGTGCGAGGCACTGGATGTCCGGTATCTGCGGCCCGCACCGGCTCCAGACCTCGACCCCCGAGCGGATCCGCTTTCATCACAGCGCCAATGTGTTCAAGTCGATGGCCACGACCCTGGGCACCATCGAATATGGCACTGATGTCACTATCGATATCGAAGACGCCGAGCACTTCAGCAGTTACAGCCTGAGTTTGCCTTTGGTGGGCGAGCAGGAACTGAGCAAGAACGGCACCCTATTGAAGTCCAACCGCGATCAAGGGGTGATCATTTCCCCGAATGAAAGCCAGGTGCTGGCGATCTCCGGCGACTGTCGCAAAGTCCAGGTGGTGATCACTCGAGTCGCCATGAGTGAGTCCCTGGAGGGGATGCTGCAGCGCCCGCTGGATGCGCCGCTGCGTTTCGAGTCGGTGATGGATGCGGTCGACGGGGCCTCGGCCTCATGGTGGCGCATGGCGCGTTATTTCATTGCCGAGCTGGAACGCAGCAGTGAACTGTACGAGCAGGTGGCCTTCACTCGGGACATCGAAAGCTCTTTGATCAAAGGTTTGATCCTCGCCCAGCCGAACAATTATTCCGAGGAGCTGCGGGACGTGTTGGGGGTCAAGCTGCCGCATTATCTGATCAGGGCCAAGCAGTACATTCACGACAACGCCCGCGAAGCGTTGCATCTGGAGGACATCGAAGCTGCGGCCGGCGTCTCGCGTTTCAAGTTGTTCGAGGCGTTCAAGAAGTACTTCGCGCTGTCGCCGATGGTCTACCTGAAAAAATACCGGTTGAATGCTGTGCGTCAGGAAATCCTCGAGCATGGCTCGGCGCGCAATATCTCCGAGATCGCCATGGGCTGGGGCTTCACGCACCTTGGGCGGTTTTCCGCCGAGTACCGCAAGTTGTTCGACGAATCCCCGAGCATGACCGTGCAGCGTAACGAAGCCCGGCGCATGCGTGGGCTCTGAATATCCCGGCGTCTAGGCTTGAATCAGCAACTCTTCAATCAGTTGCAGGCAGTGATTGAGGCCTGGCGACTGGTCGGCGACACGGCGACTGAGAATGATCGGCGAGGTGGCCGTGGCTTCGAGCAACGAGGTGTAGCCGATATCGGCGCGGTGCAGCACCTGTACCGAGGCCGGCACCAGCGTCACGCCCATGCCGGCGGCGACCAGACCGATGGCGGTCTGCAACTCATTGGTCCACTGGGACACCTTGATACTCAGCCCATGGGCATCGAAGAGCGCGATCACATGGTCGGCATAGCTCGGCCTGGGATTGCCCGGATACAGCACGAAAGGCTCCTTGGCCAACTCGGCGAGCGTCGTCGGCCCGGCCAGCAGCGGGTGACCGGCGGGGAGGACGGCGACCAGCCGATCCTCGATCAGTACGCGTTGCTGAATCGCCGGATCGTCAATGCGGATGCGGCCGAAGCCGACATCGATCCTGCCGGCCTTGAGTGCCTGGACCTGTTGCAGGGTGGTCATCTCCGACAAGCCCAGTTCCAGCTCCAGGGCGTCGTTGTTGCGCAAGCGGCGAATCAGCTCTGGCAGCATGCCGTATAAGGTCGAAGGGGCAAAACCGATACCCAGCCAGGTCTTCTCGCCCAAGCCGATGCGACGGGTGTTGTCGCAGACCTTGCCCAGTTGCTCGAGCAAGACGTTGGAGTGTTCATAAAAATACCGTCCGGCTTCAGTCAGTCGCAGCGGGCGACCGCGCTCCAGCAGCACCACGCCCAACTCGTCTTCCAGTTGCTGAATCTGTCGGCTGAGGGGCGGCTGAGCGATATGCAGACGCTCGGCGGCACGAGTGAAGTTGAGGGTTTCCCCCAGGACCTGGAAATAACGCAGATGGCGAAGCTCCATGGGGACTCCTCAAAGAGTGCGGATCAGTGTGCTGCATACCCTTGGGGTATGGATCGAGACCAATTCTATATTGGAACGGCTAAAAAATGGGGGGCAGAATCGGGCAAAACAAGCAAAGAACCTGACGGGTATCGACATGCACGCTAGCGCCATTGAATCGATCGAGACGATCATCGTCGATCTTCCGACTATCCGCCCGCACAAGCTGGCGATGCACACGATGCAGAACCAGACCCTGGTGATCATCCGCCTGCGTTGCGCCGATGGTATCGAAGGCATCGGCGAGTCCACCACCATTGGTGGCCTGAGCTACGGCAACGAAAGTCCGGACAGTATCAAGACCAATATCGATCGCCACTTCGCACCGCTGCTGATCGGTCAGGATGCCTGCAACATCAACGCGGCCATGCTGCGGCTCGATCGCAGCATTCGCGGCAACACCTTCGCCAAATCGGGGATCGAAACCGCGTTGCTCGATGCCCAGGGCAAACGCCTTGGCCTGCCGGTCAGCGAGTTGTTGGGAGGGCGTGTCCGTGATGCCCTGCCGGTGGCCTGGACCCTGGCCAGTGGCAACACTGAAAAAGACATTGCCGAAGCCGAACAGATGCTCGATCTGCGCCGCCACCGGATCTTCAAGCTGAAGATCGGCGCCGGTGAAGTGAGCCAGGATCTGGCCCATGTCATTGCCATCAAAAAGGCCCTGGGTGATCGCGCCAGCGTCCGCGTTGACGTCAATCAGGCCTGGGATGAAGCCGTCGCCCTGCGAGCCTGCCAGGTGTTGGGCGACAACGGCATCGATCTGATCGAGCAACCGATCTCGCGCAATAACCGTGGCGGGATGGCCCGGCTCAACCTGTCCAGCCCGGCACCGATCATGGCCGACGAGTCCATCGAATGTGTCGAGGACGCCTTCAATCTGGCCCGCGAAGGCGCGGCCTCGGTGTTTGCCCTGAAGATCGCCAAGAACGGTGGCCCGCGTGCCGTATTGCGCACCGCTGCAATTGCCGAAGCGGCGGGGATCGGCCTGTACGGCGGCACCATGCTCGAGGGCGGGATTGGTACGCTGGCGTCGGCCCATGCCTTTCTGACGCTGGCCAGACTGACGTGGGATACCGAGCTGTTCGGTCCGCTGTTACTGACCGAGGACATTCTCACCGCACCACTGGTCTATCGCGATTTTCAGCTGCATGTGTCGAACGAGCCGGGCCTGGGCCTGACCCTCGACGAGGAGCGCCTGGCGTTCTTCCGACGCGACAAATCTTCCCCTGTCACTTCACACGCCTGAGGACATCAGACCATGTTGTTCCACGTAAAAATGACCGTGAACCTGCCGGTCGACATGAATCCCGAGCGCGCCGCGCAGCTCAAGGCTGACGAAAAAGCCCTGGCCCAGCGCCTGCAACAGCAAGGCAAGTGGCGGCACCTGTGGCGGATCGCCGGGCTCTACGCCAACTACAGCGTATTCGACGTCGACAGCGTGCAGGAGCTGCATGATCTGCTGATGCAGCTGCCGCTCTATCCGTACATGGCCATCGAAGTGAATGCACTGTGCCGGCACCCTTCGTCGATTCACGAAGATGACCGCTAGGCCAGATGACCTTTGTGCTCCAACCTAATAAATACAAGATGAGGAATAAATCATGTCAGTCAGAATTTCCCACACTGCCAGCGTCCAGAAGTTTCTCGAAGAAGCCAGCGGTAACCTCAACGAGGGTGGCAATCCACGGGCCAAGGCGCTGATCTACCGGATCCTGCGTGACTCGGTAAACATCATCGAAGACCTGGAAGTGACCCCGGAAGAGTTCTGGAAAGCGGTCAACTACCTCAACGAACTGGGCAAAAACCAGGAAGCCGGTTTGCTCGTGGCAGGTTTAGGCCTTGAGCATTATCTGGACCTGCTGATGGATGCCGAGGACGAGCAGGCCGGCAAGTCGGGCGGTACGCCACGGACCATCGAAGGGCCGCTGTATGTGGCCGGTGCGCCGCTCTCCAAATACGAAGCGCGTCTCGATGACGGTCTGGATCCGGGCGTCGTGTTGTTCATGCAAGGCCAGGTCCGCGACACCGACGGCAAGCCGTTGGCCGGCGCCATTGTCGATGTATGGCAAGCCAACACCGGTGGCACCTACTCCTACTTCGATGGCACGCAGTCGGAGTTCAACCTGCGCCGCCGTATCGAGACCGATGCCCAGGGACACTATCGCTTCCGCAGTATCGTGCCGTCCGGCTACGGCTGCCCACCGACCGGGCCGACCCAGCAGTTGCTGGATCAGTTGGGCCGCCACGGCCAGCGCCCGGCGCATATCCACTTCTTCATTTCGGCGCCCGGCCATCGGCACCTGACCACTCAGATCAACCTGTCCGGCGATCCGTACCTGCATGACGACTTCGCCTATGCGACCCGTGATGAGCTGATCGCCGAAATTCGTTTCAGCGAAGATCAGGAGATGGCCCGCGAGCTGGGTGTCGAGGGGCGTTTCGCGCAGATCGACTTTGACTTCACCTTGCAGTCCGCCGCCGAGCCGGTTGAACAGAAGCGTATGGAGCGGGTCCGCGCCCTGGAAGACTGACAGCCCATTGCCCGCAAAGCCGCGAGATAACCGACCGTTTATCTCGCGGCGTTGTTCGCGGCGTTGGCTGGCATAGAATCACAGCTGAAGAACAATAAGAGTGACCGGTTATGGAAAGTCGTCTGCTGAGCGAGCGCAGTATGGTGTTTGAGCGTGCCGACCCCTATGCGGTGTCCGGTTACGTCAATCAGCATGTCGGCGTGCATTGCATCCATCTGCCCAGGGCCTCCAGCCCTCAGGCCAGTCTCAATCATCGCAAATTCGCCAGCCTTGACCTGTGCCGCATCAGCTATGGCGGCAGCGTTCACGTCACCTCACCGGCACTGGAAACCATCTACCACCTGCAAGTGCTGCTCAGGGGCAATTCCCTGTGGCGCGGGCGTGATCAGGAACACTACCTGGCGCCTGGCGAATTGTTGCTGATCAATCCCGATGACCCGGTCGATCTGACCTATTCCGCAGACTGCGAAAAATTCATTCTGAAAGTACCGACCAGCCTGCTGGAGTCGGCCTGCCTGGAGCAGCGCTGGTTATACCCGGAGCCGGGTGTGCGCTTTATGCAGAATCGCTACAGCCTGGGAGAGCTGGAAGGCTTCGTCAATTTGCTGGCCATGGTCTGTATGGAAGCTGAAGCGGGCGAACCCATGCTCCAGGTCCAGGAGCATTACGCCCAGATCGTTGCGAGCAAGATGCTCAGCCTGATGAAAACCAACGTCAGTCGCGCCCATCTGAGCTCCCGTGGTGCCACCTTCGAGCACATCGTCGACTACATCGAGCAGAACCTGAAACAGGACATCTGCAGTGAAGAACTGGCGCTTCAGGCCTGCATGAGCCTGCGTTCGCTGTATTCGCTGTTCGAGCGCCATGCCCAAACCACGCCGAATAACTACATTCGCCTGAAGAAGCTGGAGCGGGTGCATGCCTGTCTCAGTGATGAGACCTGCAACGTGCGCAACGTCACGGAGCTGGCCATGGACTATGGCTTCCTGCACCTGGGACGGTTCTCGCAAAGCTATCGCCAGCAGTTCGGCGAACTGCCGTCGGATACCCTCAAACGTCGTCACTGAATCTGCGCTCCACCCCCTCTAAATCCCCGTCCCCCCCCAGTGCAGAAAACGGATAGCGATCTGCACTCAACGGATATTGCCGTTTGCGCCACCTCCCTAGCATGAGCCTCGCCTGAATAAAAACAACGGAGGGCTGTGGCCATGTCTTTGCGACCTGAATACCTTCATTCACTGCTTGAAGAAGACCCGGAACAAGGCGTCTATCGCTGCAAGCGAGAGATGTTCACTGACCCGCGGTTGTTCGACCTGGAAATGGAACACATCTTCGAAGGGAATTGGCTGTACCTGGCCCATGAGAGCCAGATCCCTAACAAGAACGACTTCTACACCACCACCATGGGCCGCCAGTCGATCTTTATCGCGCGGAACAAGGATGGCGTGCTCAATGCGTTCATCAACGCCTGCAGTCACCGCGGCGCGATGCTTTGCCGACACAAGACCGGCAACCGGGCGTCCTATACCTGCCCGTTTCATGGCTGGACCTTCAACAACTCCGGCAAGCTGCTCAAGGTCAAGGACCCGGCCGAAGCGGGCTACCCGTCGAGTTTCAACTGCGAAGGCTCCCACGACCTGACCAAGGTTGCGCGGTTCGAGTCCTATCGCGGTTTTCTGTTCGGCAGCCTGAACGCCGATGTAGTGCCGCTGGCCGAGCATCTGGGCGAGTCGGCGAAGATCATCGACATGATCGTCGATCAATCCGCCGACGGCCTTGAAGTGCTGCGCGGCTCATCCAGCTACATCTACGAAGGCAACTGGAAACTCACGGCCGAGAACGGTGCCGACGGTTATCACGTCAGCTCCGTGCACTGGAACTACGCGGCCACCCAGAGCCAGCGCAAGCAGCGCGAGGCCGGTGACTGCAATCCGACCATGAGTGCCGGCAGCTGGGCCAAGCAGGGCGGCGGTTTCTACTCCTTCGACAAGGGCCACATGCTGCTCTGGACCCGTTGGGCCAACCCGGAAGACCGTCCGTTGTACGAGCGTCGCGATGAGCTGGCCCAGGACTTCGGCCAGGCCCGCGCCGACTGGATGATCGAGAACTCACGCAACCTTTGCCTGTACCCCAACGTCTATCTGATGGATCAGTTCAGTTCGCAGATCCGCATCGCCCGGCCGATCTCGGTGAATCGCACCGAAATCACCATCTACTGCATCGCCCCGAAAGGCGAGAGCGACGACGCCCGTTCCAAGCGCATTCGCCAGTATGAGGATTTCTTCAACGTCAGCGGCATGGCTACTCCCGATGACCTGGAAGAGTTCCGCTCCTGCCAGGTGGGTTATCAGGGCAGCGCAGGCTGGAACGACATGTCGCGCGGCGCCATGCATTGGGTCGAAGGCGCCGATCCGGCAGCACAGGAAATCGATCTGCACCCGCTGCTCAGCGGCGTACGCACCGAAGATGAAGGTCTGTTCGTGCTGCAACACAAGTACTGGCAGGAGACCATGCTCAGGGCACTGGCCGCCGAACAATCGAAAACGATCCCCGTGGAGGCCGTGTGATGAGTATTTCCCATGACGCGGTGCGTGACTTCCTCTACCGCGAAGCGCGCTACCTGGACGACAAGGACTGGGACAACTGGCTGGAACTGTACGCCTCTGACGCGAGTTTCTGGATGCCGTCCTGGGACGACAACGACGAGCTGACTGAAGACCCGCAACGAGAAATCTCGCTGATCTGGTACGGCAACCGTGGTGGCCTGGAAGACCGGGTTTTCCGTATCAAGACCGAGCGTTCCAGCGCCAGCGTGCCGGACACCCGGACCTCGCACAACATCAGCAATATCGAGTTGCTGGAAGTCGCCGATGGCCAGTGCAAGGTGCGTTTCAACTGGCACACCCTGAGCTTTCGCTACAAGACCGTGGACAGCTATTTCGGGAGCAGTTTCTACACCCTCGACGTGCGCGGCGAAACCCCACTGATCAAGGCCAAGAAAGTCATCCTGAAGAACGATTACGTCCGTCAGGTCATCGACATCTACCATTTGTGAGGCCGCTGCCATGAGCCATCAAATTGCATTGAATTTCGAAGACGGGGTGACCCGTTTCATCGCCGCCAATGCTGGCGAAACCGTCGCCGACGCGGCCTATCGTCAAGGTATCAATATTCCGCTGGATTGCCGTGACGGCGCCTGCGGTACCTGCAAGTGTTTCGCTGAAGCCGGTCGCTATGATCTGGGCGAAGAGTACATCGAGGATGCGCTCAGCGAGGATGAGGCCGCTCAGGGTTACGTGCTGACCTGCCAGATGCGCGCGCAAAGCGACTGCGTGGTGCGAGTACCGGTGTCTTCGGACGTTTGTCGCACTCAGCAGACCCACTACAACGCCGCCATCAGCGAGATCCGCCAGCTCTCCGACAGCACCCTGTCGCTGTCGATCAAGGGTGAGGCACTGAGCAAACTGGCGTTCCTGCCGGGGCAATACGTCAACCTGCAAGTGCCCGGCAGCGAACAGACCCGCGCCTATTCCTTCAGCTCGTTGCAGCGCGAGGGCGAGGTCAGTTTCCTGATCCGCAATGTTCCGGGCGGGCTGATGAGCAGTTTCCTCACAGGTCTTGCGAAGGCCGGCGACTCGATCAACCTGGCCGGTCCGTTGGGCTCTTTCTATTTGCGGGAAATTCGTCGGCCGTTGTTGTTGCTGGCGGGCGGGACCGGGCTGGCGCCGTTCACGGCAATGCTGGAAAAAATCGCCGAGCAGGGCAGTGAGTATCCGTTGCACCTGATCTACGGCGTGACCAACGACCACGATTTGGTGGAAATGGAGCGGCTGCAAGGGTTCGCGGCGAGCATTCCAAACTTCAGCTTCAGTGCGTGCGTCGCCAATCCGGACAGCGGCCATCCGCTCAAGGGCTACGTCACCCAACATATCGAACCGCAGCACCTCAACGCCGGTGATGTCGACGTCTACCTCTGCGGGCCACCACCGATGGTCGATGGGGTCAGCCGTTACCTGGCCGAACAGGGCATTGCGCCGGCGAACTTCTACTACGAGAAGTTCGCTGCCAGCGCGGCCTGAGTCCAATCCCATGGTTGAGGAGATGACATGAGCAGTTTACGTTTCAAGGGTAAGGTCGCGTTGATCACCGGCGCAGCCCAGGGCATTGGCCGACGGGTCGCCGAGCGCATGGCGGCCGATGGTGCGCGGTTGGTGGTGGTCGATCGTTCTGAATTGATTTTCGAATTGCGCGATGAGCTTGCGGCCGGCAGCGAAGTGCTGGCGCTGACCGCCGATCTTGAGCAGTACGCAGAGTGCGGCCGGGTCATGGCCCAGGCTGTCGAGCGTTTCGGTCGGCTGGATATTCTGATCAACAACGTCGGCGGGACGATCTGGGCCAAGCCGTTCGAGCATTACAAACCGGATGAGATCATGAGCGAGGTGCAACGCTCGCTGTTCCCGACACTCTGGTGCTGTCATGCCGCGTTGCCCTACATGCTGGAGCAGGGCAGTGGGGCTATCGTCAACGTCTCGTCGATTGCCACCCGCAGCATCAACCGTGTGCCTTATGGCGCGGCCAAAGGCGGGGTGAATGCGCTGACGGCATGCCTGGCCTTCGAGACCGCCGAGCGCGGAATCCGGGTCAATGCCACAGCCCCCGGCGGTACTGAAGCACCGCCCCGGCGCATACCGCGCAACAGTGCCGAACAAACGCCGCAAGAGAAAATCTGGTACCAGCAGATCGTTGAACAGACCTGCGACAGCAGCCTGATGAAGCGCTACGGCACGGTCGATGAGCAGGCAGCGGCGATATTGTTTCTGGCCTCGGACGAGGCTTCTTACATCACCGGTATGACATTGCCTGTGGGTGGCGGTGATCAGGGCTGATCACCTGCGAGCACGGGCTTGAGGCAAAGAAAATCCAATGTGGGAGCGAGCTTGCTCGCGATAGCATCACCGCGGTCATTCGGATACACCGCGGTACCCGCATCGCGAGCAAGCTCGCTCCTACACTCACTTGCGTACCACCAGATCGAGCAACTCTTCTCGTTCCTTGATTTTCTGCAGGACGATTTCCGAGCGGATATCGGTGACGCCAGCGGTGCGGTTCAGCTGATTGACGATGAAGTCCGAGAAATGTTTCAGGTTGCGCGCCTGGACTCGCAGCACATAGTTGCTCGCCCCGGTAATCACGTAGGCGGTGACCACTTCCGGCCACAATTGGACCTTCTTGATGAAGGTCTCGTGCCAGTCCTCGACGTCCTGTCGCAATGACACATGGACGATGGCTTCGAGCTCGATTCCCAGCCGTTCGGCGTTCAGCACCGCGCGATAGCCGGTGATGATTCCCTCACTTTCCAGCAGCCGCAAACGGCGTAAACAGGCCGACGGCGACAGTGCGACTTTCTCCGCCAATTCCTGATTGCTGATACGGCCATCCTGTTGCAGGTGATGCAGGATTCGCAGGTCTGTCGAGTCGAGAGTCATGGCTAGAATAAATCCGCGTTTATTTGGGTTGGATTCGAATTTTCTTCGAGATAACTACTATACGGCCACTTATTTTGCACGAAAATTCTCCAAAGCTTCGTTCATTATCTCTCCACCGTGAAGGCGTAAATAACGCCTGAAACACGACACTCACACCCATGCTCGACCCGACTATCGCGATTTGCCCGGACGGCACCTCATTCAAAAAACAGGACACTCAATGACTACAAGAAACGATTGCCTGGCGCTTGATGCGCAGGACGCTCTGGCTCCTTTGCGTCAGCAGTTTGCGCTCCCCGAAGGCGTGATTTATCTCGACGGCAACTCTCTGGGCGCTCGCCCGGTCGCAGCGCTGGCGCGTGCTCAGGCGGTGATCGCCGAGCAATGGGGTAACGGTCTGATCCGCAGTTGGAACAGCGCCGGCTGGCGCGACCTTCCTGAACGTCTGGGCAATCGATTGGCGGGGCTGATTGGTGCCGGTGACGGTGAAGTGGTGGTGACCGATACCACCTCGATCAACCTGTTCAAGGTGCTCAGCGCTGCCCTGCGTGTGCAGGCTACGAGAGCGCCGACGCGGCGGGTGATCGTCACCGAGACCAGCAACTTCCCGACCGACTTGTATATCGCCGAAGGTCTGGCGGACCTGCTGCAGCAGGGCTATTCCCTGCGTCTGGTCAACAGCCCTGAAGAGCTGCCGCAAGCGATTGACCAGGACACCGCGGTGGTGATGCTCACCCACGTCAACTACAAGACCGGCTACATGCACGACATGCAGGCCCTGACCGCGCTGACTCACGAGTGTGGTGCGCTGGCCATCTGGGATCTGGCGCATTCCGCCGGGGCGGTGCCGGTCGATCTGCATCAGGCGGGCGCCGACTACGCCATCGGCTGTACCTACAAGTACCTCAATGGCGGCCCTGGTTCGCAAGCCTTCGTCTGGGTTTCGCCTGAGCTGTGCGATCTGGTTACGCAGCCGCTGTCTGGCTGGTTCGGCCATTCGCGGCAGTTCGCCATGGAGTCTCGCTACGAGCCGAGCAGCGGAATCGCTCGCTACTTGTGCGGCACCCAGCCCATCACCTCATTGGCGATGGTGGAGTGCGGTCTGGATATTTTCGCCCAGACCGACATGGCCAGCCTGCGCAGCAAATCCCTGGCACTGACCGACTTGTTCATCCAGTTGGTCGAGCAGCGCTGCGCCGCTCACGAGCTGACCCTGATCACCCCTCGCGAACACGCCAAACGCGGCAGCCATGTCAGCTTCGAACATCCCGAAGGTTATGCGGTGATCCAGGCCTTGATCGCCCGTGGCGTGATCGGTGATTACCGCGAGCCACGGATCATGCGGTTCGGCTTCACCCCGCTGTACACCTGCTTCACCGAGGTCTGGGACGCAGTGCAGATTCTCGGCGAGATTCTCGATCAGAAAACCTGGTCCCAGGAGCAGTTCCAGATCCGCCATAGCGTCACTTGACGTCAAGGTTTTGTATCCGTGCAATCACAATAAAAAGGGGCACACAAAGTGACCACCTCCGAAAAAGGTTTCGAAGCGATTTCCAATCGTGAGCAGGGCCTGCGGCGCCAGCTCACATCGGGTCAGATGAGCATGATCGCCATTGGCGGTGCGATTGGCACCGGCCTGTTCATGGGCAGTGCCTACGCCATTGGTTATGCCGGGCCGAGCGTGCTGCTCAGCTACGCGATTGGCGCGATCATCACGCTGCTGTTGATGGGCTGTCTGGCAGAAATGACCGTGGCCCATTCGACCTCCGGCTCGTTCGGTGCCTATGCCGAATTCTATGTCAGCCCGCTGGCCGGGTTTCTGGTGCGCTACGCCTATTGGGCGGCGATTGTGCTGGCGGTGGGCACGGAAGTGACGGCGGTCGCGATGTACATGAAGTACTGGTTCGCCAACGTGCCGGAATGGATCTGGATCGTCTCGTTTTCGAGCATCCTGATCGTGCTCAACGCCATCAGCGTGAAGACTTTCGGCACCTTCGAGTACTGGTTCTCGACCATCAAGATCGGTGCGATTGTCGGCTTCATCATCCTCGCGGTGTATGTGGTGTTCGGTTCCGGCAATCCGGATTACGGCGTGCATAACTACACGGCTCACGGCGGCTTCTTCCCCAATGGTTTGCAAGGGATGTGGGTCGCGGTGATCGTGTCGATCTTCAGCTACCTGAGCGTGGAAATGATCGCGGTGGCGGCCGGTGAGGCGCAGGATCCGGAGCGGGCGGTGAAGAAGGCCTTTCGCGCGACCATCGTGCGGCTGGTGGTCTTCTACCTGCTGACCCTGGCGTTGATGTTGGCGATTGTGCCGTGGGTTCAGGCCGGTCATGCCCAGAGTCCATTCGTCACCGTCATGCAGACCATCGGTATTCCCGGCGCAACCGGGGTGATGAACTTCGTGATTCTGATTGCCGCGTTGTCGGCGATGAACAGTCAGCTCTATATCACCACGCGCATGATGTTCAGCCTGTCCCGTGGCGGGTATGCACCCAAGTCCATGGGAGTGTTGAGCAAGACCGGGATCCCGCTCAATGCCTTGTTGCTGTCCAGTTCGGGCATCGCTTTGGCAACGTTGCTGAACGTGGTGTACCCGGAAAGCTCCTTCACCTTGATGATGGCGATCTCGATGTTCGGCGCCATTTTCACCTGGTTCATGATCTTCCTGACCCACTACTGTTTCCGCCGTTACCAGGAGCGCAACGGCGAGCGGAAACTGTCCTTCCGCATGCGGCTGTTCCCCTACACCACGCTGTTGGGGCTGGTGCTGATGGGCGCTGTGATGATCACCACCTACTTTACCGATGCCTTCAAGATGACCCTGGTATTCGGTGTGCCTTTTCTGCTGATCCTCACGGTTGTCTACTGGATCTTCTTTAGAAAATCCAAGGCAGCCACAGTATTGAATCCGCTGCCAAAGGTTTAGACGCAGGAGATGTGCATTGCCGGCCCGGCGGTTTTCAAAGACCGTCGGGCCGGCATTGTTTCTAAGCATTCTCGAAGTCAGCTAATTGCCACAACTCTCCCTCATCAGTTAATCCACTCTCTTTAAAATGTGTGAATGGTGGAACTACCGTTCCAGTTTTGCTCTTTCGGCTGCACTCTTTTTCTGTGCATCGAACAGGTGTTTAAAGTGCCGGTTTTAAGCGCAAAACAGTTCTTTAAAAAACCATGACCACACGTTGACTCTCCCCTCAAGGGGAGAGTTTAGACTCCGGCGCCGTTGGAAAAGACCCAGGGGGAATCAAACCTCTTGCGCTGTTTTTCAATAACCCTGCGCACAATTTATACGGAGATAAATGATGAACAATCCATTGGAGTTGGAGAGCGTTATTACGAGTACTCGCGAAATCCTCGCGCAGTTGCTGGTGATGGAGGTCGATGCTATCGATGAACACAGCAGTATCGTGGAAGACCTCAGTGCCGACTCTCTGGATATTGTCGACCTGAGCTTTCAGTTGGGTCGCACTTATGGCTGCACTTTGCCGAAAACCAGCGTGCTGGATCACGCGGTAGCGGTGTTTGGCGACGTCAGCCGGTTTGTCGACAAGGGCCGTATCACCGACGCCGGTGTGGAGCTTCTCGAACAAAGCCTGAGCGCCTATGCCCCGGGTCAGCTGCGGGGCGGCATGCAGCCGGCGGACGTGTTCGCTGCCACCACCGTGCGCAACTGGGCACAACAGTGCCACAGCGTCTTCAACTACCTGCCCCCGACATGCCCGGAGTGTGGCGCCACCCAAGCGCGTCTCAATGAACGCCGGCAGGTGGTCTGTTCCGGCTGCAGCGCTCGATTGGTCCCGATGGAAGGGGACGAAATCTCTCGCCAACTGGTGGAAAAATATGCCGCGTCCCGCTTGCAAGAAACGGCCTAGGAGTTTCTTCATGCGGCTGCGAGAAGTTTATGTCACGGGATACGGACTGGTGGCGCCCACGGCGATGGACGCAGCCACGCTGTTTTCGCGGATCAGCGAGAAGCGTTCGTGTATTCGTGAACATCCGGTGTTTGCCGAGCTTGGATTTGCAAATACCGCAGCCGGTTATATCGATCACCGTCAGTGGCAGGAAATGACCGCTGAGGTTCAGAGCGATGTTTTGACGTTACCGCGACAGAGTGTGCTGGCCGAGTATGTCGCCAGGCAGGCGTTGCAGCATGCAGGTCTGACCCCTTCGGCATTTTCTCAAGTCGCCAGCGGGTTGTTCCTCGGCTCAAACAAATACTGTGTGAGCCAGGATCTGCAGGAGGCCAGTCGATACATGGACGAAGCTGGCAGTGTGGATCTTGATCTGTATCTGCAAAACCACGAACTGGCGGGCGGAGCATTTTCTCGTCGGGTCGACCAACAGACTCTGCACCTTGCCCGATTTCTCGGCATTCGTGATCACATCTCTACCCACTCCGATGCCTGCGCTGCCGGGACCATGGCGATAGGCAGTGCGTATCGCGCCATCGAGCGCGGTGACATCGACCTGGCCATTTGCGGCGCCGTGGAGTTGATGTCCCACGAACTGTCGTACTACAGCTTCGACGGCCTTGGCGCAGTGTGCCAGCGCTCCGATTTCGCCGCGGATCAACAGAGCCGTCCGTTCATGCCGGATCGTTGCGGCTTTGTGCTCAGCGAAGGCTCGGCGCTGATCGTTCTCGAATCCAGGCCGCATGCCGAGCGTCGCAAGGCCACCCCGATTGGCCGCGTTTTGGGCTACGCCAATTATTGCGAGGCGCAAAAGATCACCTCCAGCAGCCGGGATGGCAGCAAGTACGCCCACTGCATGGCCGCAGCGATTGAAAATGCCGGTCTGACGAGCAGCGCAGTCGAGCATGTCAATACGCATGGAACGTCGACGCAGGCCAACGACCGCAGCGAAGCGTTGGCACTCAAGCAGGTATTCGGCGAGTCCGTGAGCAACGTGACATTCACCGCCAACAAATCGGCGGTTGGCCATTCCCTGGCGGGCAGTGGCGCCATTGAAGCAGTCCTGTCGCTGATCAGTCTGCGCGATGGCGTGTTGTTGCCAACGCTCAATTATGACCCGGACAAGGCTGAGTTCCCCGAGCTGAATTTTCTGAGCGAACCCTTGCATCAGCCCATCAATGTCGTGCTGTCCAACTCCTTTGGCTTCGGCGGCGTCAACAGTTCATTGGTTCTGGGGAGGGCATGAGATGAATACGCTGGATACAAGACCCGTTTACATTACTGCGGCCTCGGTGTTCAACGCGGCTGGCAGCGAGTGCGCAGACTTGCAGGGGCCGCTGACGACCCCGCAACCGCTGGATTTCGACCCTGCTCGATTGGCCTATTGCGTGACCGCGCCACGATTGCCCTCGGACATTTTCGATCGAAAGATTCAGCGCGGTATCGAGCCTCAAGGTGCGCGCTTGTTGTACTGCGCAGGGCGCATCGCCCCGGCGTTGGGTGCCTTGAATCTGCCTGCGCAGCGGATTGCGCTGATGGCGGCCATCCCGGAAGTCGATGGCCCCAGCTCTTGTTGGGATGCCGTGCAGGCCATCGGTGAGCAACCCGACACACTGCTCGCGCAACTCTTTGCCCATACGCCACCGCTACATGCACTGATGATGCTCAATAGCAGCGTCATGGCTCACGTCGCGCAAGCGCTGCACTGCAATGGCCCCATGGGTGGTTTCTGTTCCCAGGGCAATGCCGGTGTCGACGCCTTGATCGAAGCCTTTGAACACCTTGCCGAAGGTCGCGCCGAGGCGGCTGTCGTGGTCAGCAGCAGTCCGAACATCACCCCTGCGTTGTACCTGCGAGAACGTGCCGAGCGACCGGTCAATGCGGGTTCGCAGCCTTACGGGGAAGGCGCGGCCGCTTTGTTGCTGACATCCTCTGCACCGACCTGCGGCTCGATGGCGTTGCGCATCGCCGGATTCGCGCGTGGTTATAGCGCCTCGCCCGAGCGCTCAAGCGCGGTGGCGAGCAGGGTCATCGAGCAGGCATTGAGTCAGGAAAAGCTCTGCCTGAGCGACGTCGCACGCATCGTGGCGGATACCCAGGATGCGCGGCTCATGAGCCTGTTCGCAGAGACAGGGCGGGTTGTTCACAGCTCCCGGTACATGACTGGCGATCTGGGGGCAAGTGCCTTGCTGACTGAGGTCGCCCTGACGTTACACGACGATCGTAGTGAGCCTGCGCAAGCGCATTACACGCTGCTGCTCAATCACAGCCGTGCAGGGCATTGGGGCGCGCTATTGCTGGTGAATGAAATCATGGAGAAGCACGCATGAGTGCGACAAGGATCGTGATAACCGGTATGGGCGCCGTGACCGGATTCGGTTTCGAATGGCAGTCGATGTGGGAAAAAATGTTGCGCGGCGAACACTGCATCCGCCCCTGGCAGCCCGAAGGCGTGAAGGACGGAGCATTCCCGGTTCGCTATGCGGCGCCAGTGGATTCAGGCTTGTTGCCTGGTTATCTGCGGGACCATTCAGCCTGGCAGACGGCCTTGGAAAAGCGCAGCAAATTCGGCTGGATTGCCGCAAGCCAGGCGGTTACTGACAGTGGTCTGGAGCCCGCCGGGCTGCGCGAAGCAGCTGTCTTGTGTGCCTCCGGCGCACCTGCGCACATGCTCCAGGACATGCTGCTGACCTACTCCGGCGAGCCTGCTCAGACCCCGGCCTGGCGCCATCTGATGAGCCGGGTCGATCAAGTCAATCCGGCCGGTTCGTTGCGCCAGAGCAACGATCGGCTGGCACGGGTCATTGCCGACGGAATCGGTTGCGAAGGGCCGGTGATCAATATCAGCAGTGCCTGTGCCGGCGCGTCCCAGGCCATCGGCAATGCTTTCCAGATGATTCGTCGTGGCGAGGTCGAGGTGGCAATCGCAGGCGCAGCGGACTCGGTGTTGAGCCTGGACACCATGACCGCGCTGTATCTATTGGGCGCGGCAAGCAGTGAACAGCGCTGGGGAACCGAACTTTGCCGGCCTTTCGATCGCCACCGCAGTGGCTTGATTGCGGGCGAGGGCGGCGGCTTTGTGGTACTCGAAACCCTGGAGCGAGCGCTGGCGCGTGGCGCCGTTCCCTACGCCGAAGTGCTGGGTTTTGGCAGCAGCCTGGACGGTTACAAGGTGACCGCGCCCGACCCGCAAGGACGTGGCGCTGCCCTGGCCATGCAGACGGCGTTGCACGACGCCGGGATCGCGCCGCAACAGGTGGATCTGATCAACGCTCACGGGACGTCGACGCCACTTAACGATGCCGCCGAAACCCTGGCGATCAAGTCTGTGTTCGCTGAACGCGAGCACTATCGACGGTTGGCGATCAGTGCCAACAAGTCGCAGTTCGGGCATCTGATCGCGGCGGCCGGCGCACCGGAGTGCATCGTCACGGCACTGGCCTGCCGGTACGACCGAATTACGCCAACGATCAACCTGCACAGCGCCGATGAGCAGTGCGACCTGGACTACTGTGCCCATCAGGCGGTCAACCGCCGGGTCGATGTGGCACTGAGCAACTCATTCGGTTTCGGTGGTCTCAACACCTCCCTGGTGCTTGGCAAATATCGGGAGCACGCATGATGGGGGCTGCACACGCTCAGGTCGCGATTGCCGGTGCTGGCTGTGTATTGCCCAGCGGCTGGGGTGTGGAGCGTTTCTGGTCGGCGGTCTGTGAATCGCGCAGTGCAATTGCGCCCTTGCACTCCAGGCAGTTTCACAGCGCCCGGGTGACGGCCTTCGGACAAATTTCGGATGAAGATCACCAGCGCAGCCGTCAGGACCTCGCACAGAACCTGCAGCGCTATTGCGCGCCGGCGGTGATCTGGGGTGTCAGCGCGGTACGCCAGGCGTTGGCCGAAGCGAACCTTGCTCCGGGTCAGGACGGTTTGCGTTATGGCCTCTATTGCTGTCAGGGCGGATTCACCCACCCCTCGCTCGCCTCTTATGGCGAGTTGCTCCACGAATGCCGCAAGGGCGAGGGCGCCGACATGCGCCTGCTGGCCCGACGGATTCTGCAGGAGCGGGTGCAGGATCCATTTCTGGTGCTCAAAGGCCTGAGCAACATCTTGCTCGGTGTGGTCAGCCTGGCCCTCAAGCTTGAGTGCGAATGCAATGCCTACATGCAGGGCGTCTCCGGCAATCTGGCAGCGTTGCGCGAGGCCAGTGCGGCGCTGCAGAGCCGGCGTATCGACGCCGCTATCATCGTTGGTTCCGGGAGTGAACTCGACGCGCTGGCACTGTGCGCACTGGTGCAGGCGGGCATCATCAGCGCCGACGGTTCGCAAACGCTGCGACCTTTCGATGTGCAAGGGACGGGCGGCATTGCCGGAGAGGGCGCGGCGGCATTAATCCTGCGCCGACGCGAGGACCTGTGCGATGCCCCGCAGGTTTGCCTGGTGGGCATGACCGCCCACGTCGATCTTGAAGCGTTGAACCTGCCCGACAAGCAAGTCGATCTGCTGGTGTGCGCGGGCAGCGGCGATCCGCAGAAGGATCGTCAGCTGAGCCAGACCCTGGCCCGTACGGGCGCTGCACATATCACCAGTGGGCTGCCGGTGACCGGAATTCTCAGCGCGGCCCCCAGCCTGGTCGATCTGATTCTGGCCAGACGTGCCCTGCAGGCCCAGAGCGTGCCGCCAATTTTCGGCTTGCAACAGCCAGTCGCTGCGCATTTGCCCTTTGTGATGGGCGCCAGTCGCTCGGCGAACTTGCGCGACTGTCTGGTCATCAACCGCGACGACAACGGTTTCAGTGCTTGTTACCAACTCGAGTACAGCGTTCAGGCAGCCAGCGCCTGACGTTTTTTGTGAACCGCCTTCTTCTTTCAAGGGATATGACTGTCATGGATTACCGTAATTTCGTTCGCCCCAAGTTCGTTGACCTGCTGCAGGCACTGGGCCTGGAGTGCGAGTTCCAGCGGGCGCTGGGCAGTAAACTGTTCTATCGCGACCGTGACGGTGCACAAGTCACCGTCACCGATTTTCTCGGTGGTTACGGCGCAGCCTTGTTCGGGCACAACGATCCGCAGTTCGTCGACCAGCTCTGCACGCTGTTGCGTGACGACGTGCCTTTCAACGCGCAAATGTCGATACGCGGTCCGGCCGGAGAGTTGGGCCGTGCGCTCAGCGAGGCCTTCAATCGTGAGTTGAAGAACACCGAACGGTACATTTCGACCTTCTCCAACAGCGGTGCCGAAGCGGTGGAAATAGCCGTCAAGCATGCCGAGTATCGTCGTCAGAAAACCCTGCACAAGCAGTTCGACGATCTGGATTTTGCCCTGGCCAATCTGACGGCCAGCGACCGGGCTTATCGGGAACTGGATGTCGATGACCTTGACCTGCCTGCCGGGCTGCTACCGGCTCACCTGACGAGTGTAACGGTACGTCAGGTGGTCGAGGCGGTGCGTCAGTACAACCTGGCGCAGCTGCATGTCGAGCCGGTGTTCGTCGCGCTGCGTGGCAGCTTCCACGGCAAGCTGGTCAATACCGTGCAGCTGACTTACGGCAGGCAATATCGCCAGCCATTCGCCCGCTTCGGCTTGAACGTCGAGTTCATCGATCCGCAACAGCCGCATCAACTCCAGGAACTGCCGGCGCGTCATAGCCGGCACTGGCTGACCCTGCAGTGGAGCGGCGAGCAGTTACTGGTCGCTCGGCAGGCGTTCAGTGCAATCACTGCGGTGTTGCTTGAACCGATTCAGGGAGAGGGCGGAATCATCGAATTCGCCTCCGACTTCTACCTCGCGTTGCGGCGTCTGTGTAACGAACAGCAATGCCCGTTGATCGTCGATGAAGTGCAGTCGGGCTTCGGTCGTACCGGCACCTTCCTGGCCAGCAGCCATTTCAATCTGCAAGGCGACTACTACTGCCTGTCCAAGGCGCTGGGCGGTGGCTTGATGAAGATTGCGGCAACCGTGATTCGCAGCAGCCACTATGAAAACGACTTCAGCTATATCCACAGCTCGACCTTCGCCGAAGACGATGCGTCCTGCCATATTGCGCTGTCGGCCCTCAATCGGCTGTTCGCCAATGACAATGCCATGCTCAAGGATGTGCACAACAAGGGCGAGTACCTCAAGACCTCGCTGCTCGAGCTCAAGACGGCTTATCCCGATGTGATTGCCGATGTCCGCGGCCGAGGGCTGTTGCTCGGTTTCGAACTGCACGACCAGAGCGGCAACAGTTCGCTGGTGCAGGCCTCGGCCCAGTACAACGATGCACTGGGTTATCTCATCGCCGGCTACCTGCTGCAGTTCGAACGCTTGCGTGTGGCGCCATCGGGCAGCAACTCCAATGTGATCCGCCTGGAGCCGCCGGCCTGCATCACCTTCGCTGAAATCGACGGGTTGATCGGCGCGTTGCAAAATGTCTGCGACATGCTTCGCCGGGGCGACGCCTTCCCGCTGGCGGCGACTATCTGTGCCGATTCGATTCCGGTTGTGCCAGCGCGTGACGCCAGTTTCCAGAGGCCTGCCAGCGGCATCAAAGCCGACCAGGACACGCCGGTCGTCGCTCGCGTTGCCTTCATCAACCACTTGATCGATGCCGACATTCTTGGCGATGTCGATCCGTCGTTAGGCCAGCTGAGCGCCGAACAGAAGCGCGCTTTCATTACGCGCACTGCGCCGGAACGCCGGGCTGCGCCAGTCGGGCCGGTGCTGATTCGCTCGCGGCTCGGTACTGCGGTGGAGTTCACCTTGTATCCGTTGTGCATGGACTCCAACGCCATGGCGGACTACATCATCAGCGGTGACCTGGAGGTCATCCGCGAAGAGGTCGGCAACCGCATTCTCGACGCTCGCGCCGATGGTTACAGCGTCGCGGGGCTGGGGATGTACACCTCCATCGTGACCAACAACTGCCAGGCGCTGAAGATCCCGGGCATGGCGCTGACGTCCGGCAATGCCTTGACCATCGGCATGGGGCTGGAAGCCATTGAGCAAGGCTGCAAACAACAGCAGCTTGAACTGCACGAGCAAGCCGCAGCCGTGGTCGGGGCGGCCGGCAACGTTGCTTCGACTTACGCGTCCCTGCTGTCGGCCACCGTCGATCACCTGATCCTGATCGGCAGTGGTCGCGATGGCTCGGTGCGTCGCCTGGAGAAAACCGCGCAGCTGATCTACGCCGACGCCGCCCGGTCGATCCTCAAGGGCAACGCCGAACAGGATCGGCTGGCGATGCGTCTGCTCAAGCTCAACGGTATCGAGGAGTTGCTCCAGGAACATGGCAGCAGCCCGGACCTGGGTCTGCGTATCTCGCGGCTGGTGCAGGAGCGCGTCGGGGTGAATGCGTTCATCACCGTCACCAATGATCTGAAAGCACTCAAGCGAGCCCGCGTCGTGCTGTGTGCGGCGAACGCTGCGCAGCCGTTCCTGGATGCCGGACATTTTGCCGAGAACAGTGTGATTTGCGATATCGCGGTGCCGTTGAACGTTGACCAGGCGCTCTGCAGCCAGCGTGCGGATGTTCTGTACATGCATGGCGGCATTGTCCAGACGCCACTTGGCGATGGGCTTGCGCCAAATGTCCGGGCCTATCTGAAACAGGGTCAGTTGTATGCCTGCATGGCCGAGTCGGTCCTGATGGGGTTGTCGGGGATCAAGCAGCATTACTCCTATGGCGATATCAGCCGTGAGCAAGTGCAGCAAATCCGCGCATTGGCGGCGATTCATGGCTTCGGCCTTGCTCAGTTCAAGACCAACAACTCACTCTAAGGAACGGCCATGAACCAGAAAATAGCGGTAGTGACCGGGGGCAGTCGCGGCATCGGTAAAGCGATTGTCCTGGCACTGGCCGGCGCCGGTTATCAGATTGCATTCAGTTATGTGCGCGACGAAGAGGCGGCCATGCTGTTACGTGCCGAGGTCGAGGCCATGGGGCGCGAATGCCTGGCGTCGCAATGCGACGTCAAAGACGGCAACAGCATCAAGGACTTTTTCGAACGCGTCGAACAGCGGTTCGAACGCATCGATCTGCTGGTCAATAACGCCGGGATCACCCGCGATGGTTTGCTGGCGACGCTGTCGATCAATGACATCACCGAGGTGATCCAGACCAACCTGATCGGGACCTTGCTCTGCTGCCAGCAGGTCGTGCCCGGCATGATGCGCCAACGTAGCGGCTGCATCGTTAACTTAAGCTCGGTGGCCGCGCAAAAGCCCGGCAAGGGCCAAAGCAACTATGCCGCCGCCAAGGGCGGAGTCGAGGCGCTGACCCGTGCCCTGGCCGTTGAGCTGGCACCGCGCAACATCCGCGTCAACGCGGTTGCGCCAGGCATCGTCAATACCGACATGACCGCCGCGTTGCTGGGGGCCCACGAGCAGGAAATCCAGTCGCGCCTGTTGATCAAACGCTTCGCCGAACCACAGGACATTGCCGAGGCGGTGCTGTACATCGCCGAGCGCGGACATTACCTGACGGGTGAAGTGTTGTCCGTCAACGGCGGATTGAAAATGCCATGAGCGCGCTACGAACGTTTTTGATTACAGGTGCAGCCAAAGGCATCGGCAGGGCGGTAGCGGAAAGCTTCGCCGCCGACGCTGGAAACCGTCTGATCCTGCTCGATCTGGATCTGCCGCAGTTGCAAGGCTGGGTGGCCGGGCAGGCGTTTGCGGCGAGCATCGAAACCCATGGGGCCGATATCGCCGACCTTGCCGGTTTACAGGTCCTGTTCAAGACTCTGGCCGCGCGTCTGGGTTACATCGATGTATTGGTGAACAGCGCCGGTGTCTGCAACGAAAACGAGCCTGAGGACCTGGACAACTGGCACAAGGTGATTTCGATCAACCTGAACGGAACATTCTATGTCACCTCGCTGTGCCTGCCGCTGATGGCGGACCGTGGGCGGATCATCAACATGTCGTCGATTCTGGGGCGTGCCGGCAAGGTGCGTAACAGCGCTTACTGCGCTTCCAAGCACGGCATCATTGGCATGACCAAGGCACTGGCGATGGACCTGGCACCCCGCCAGATCACGGTCAACGCGATCCTGCCGGCCTGGATCGATACGCCGATGTTGCAGGGCGAGTTGGCGGCTCAAGCCCGTATCGCGGGGATCAGCCAAGAGCAGATCCTGCGCAACGCGAAGAAGAAATTGCCGCTGCGGCGATTCATTCAGGGCGATGAAGTGGCGGCGATGGTGCGTTACCTGGCGAGTCCCGAGGCGGCGGGCGTCACGGCGCAGAGCCTGATGATCGATGGCGGCGTCGGGTTGGGAATGTAGTCATGGCCAGAGAGCGATTCAGGCAGGGGCTGGTTGCCGTGCTGGCCTGTCTCGGCCCGCAGCTGGCCAGCGCCGACATCGTGCCGGCCCATGCCGATGCTGAAGTCGGCGTGGCCACCGCGCTGCGCTTGCATGGTGACGACCAGGTCACGCAGAAGGCCGTCTATTTCAAGGCCAATCTGGAGGACAACTGGGACAGTGGCTATTACAAGGCCAAGGGCCGGGTGCGTTATGACGCCCGCTATGACGGCAATAACCCCTACAGCCAGGAAGCCCGGGAAGACTACCGCTTCAGCGCCGACTGGCGGCATTTGTACTGGGGACAATACGTCGGTGACGGTGAGCTGACAGTGGGTTGGCAGCAGGTGGTCTGGGGCCGCGCGGATGAACTGCGAGTGCTCGATCAGATCAACCCGCTCGACTACCGCGAGGGCCTGACTGCCTTGCTCGAAGACAGCCGCATTGCGGTGCCTATGGTGCGTCTGACCCAGCCGGTGGGCGAGTGGGAGCTGGAAGCCCTGTGGATTACCGACTTTGTGAAGAACCAGGCACCGGCCCAAGGCAGTGAGTTCGATGCACCGCTGTTCGCCCGGCCGGACCCGGCAACGTTCATCGTCGATTCCACGCCCGACTACAACGCTCAACGCGGTTTCTCCTATGGCCTGAGCGCCAACGGCCGGATCGGCGCGGTGGACGCCAGCTTCGTCGCACTCAATGCCCGTCAGCAAGATCCGGTGTATGCGGTCGAGGGTGTGGCCGACGATCAGCGAATTCGCCTGGAACGGCAGTTTCCGCGTTACAGCATGGCCGGGGCCGGTCTGGCGATCGATGCCGGGCACAGTATCGTCGTGCGCAGCGAGGTGGCCTATTTCGATGACTGGAGAGTGACCAATCCCTTCCGCCAGTACGGCAGCGACGAGAGCCCGATGATCAAGTCACTGCTTGGCGTCGACTATCTGCTGCGCAACTGGCTGATCTCCCTGCAATGGCAGGAGCAGCAATTGCTCGACTGGCAGGTCGGGATGTTGCAGGTCAAACGTGCCGATCTCTTCACCCTGTCTGCCGAAGGCACACATCTGCGGGACCGGCTCAAGAGTCGGTTGGTGCTGGCTATGTCACCGCCGGCCAAAGACGACGCCTTGCTGCAGGGCATCTTCACCTACAAACCGGTCGACTGGCTCAAGCTGGGGCTGGAGGTGGATGTGTTTTTTGGCAAGCAGGACCGGCCATTTGGCGAGTACGACCAGCGCGATCAGGTTCGGCTTTCGGCGGGCTATTTGTTTTAACCATACAGCTTGTTCTGAACATACAGCGCCTGCGTGCACCGTGCGCTGGCGAGCAACTCACTCACATGATGAAAAGGAAAATTCTATGTTGCCGCTATTCAAGGTCCTGACCGCTGGTGTGTTGATGCTGACGAGCGCTTCGGTGTTTGCCGCCGAGGGCCAGGACGCTGACGAAATCATCCGCCAGGCCAGAGATCGCAACGACGGTAAGAGCTTCATGTCGCAGGTGTCGTTGATCCTGCTCGACAAGCAGGGCAATAGCCGGGTGCGCGAGTTCAACTACCTGCAGAAGGATTATCCGGACAGCGACAAGTTCACCATGTATTTCTCGGCGCCCAATGACGTGCGCGATGTCGCCTTCCACATTGAAAACCCCCACGAAGCACTGAGCACCGAAGATAGCCAGTGGATGTACTTGCCGGTCAGCCGGCAGACCCGGCGCATTTCGACCACCGACAAGCGCGGTGCCTTCATGGGCAGTGATTATTCCTATGCAGACCTGGACAAGATCCGGGCCAACGATTATCGCCAGACCCTGGTCGGCGAAGAGAACATTGCCGGTCGTGAGTGTTATGTCATCGAGCGCACGCCTGCGTCCGCGCAAGTCCTGGCCAAGACCGGCTACAACAAGCTCAAGGTCTGGATCGACAAAAAGAATCTGCTGGTCATGCGTCAGGATTTCTTCGATGTCAAAGGCGTGATGTTCAAACAGATGCGCACGCTGAAAGTCGAGGCTGTCGATAAGATTGACAGCATCACCCTGAGCGAGACCGAAGACTTCATCGCGGGCACTCGCTCCCAGCTGCGTTTCAACCAGTTGCAGTACAACGTTGAGCTGGACGACCGACTGTTTACCCAGACCGCCATCAAACGCGGCCTGAAGACCGGCGACCTGCCTGAATTCGCCGTGTCCGCTCGCTAAGCACTGCTCCGACCTTTGTGGAACGCATGATCATGGAACGATACCTGAACTTCGTTGAGCGCTATGCGCGGGCGATTGTATTTGTGCTGGTGGCGATCACCGCCTGGTTCACCTACACACTCGGCTCGCTGATGTCGGACACCAATCCCTATTTACTCAAGGAAACCCATCCGGCGCGCAAAACCATTCTCGACCTGCAGCACGAATTCACCGGTACCTACGACTCGGTCATGGTGGCGCTGAACAATCGGCAGAGTGTCTTCAACACCGACTCGCTCAATGCCCAGTTCGAACTTTCGCAAGCCCTGCGGCGGCTGATGCTGGCCAACGCAGAGGATGAAGTCGAACTTCAGCGCATTGTCGGCAAGCATGGGGCGGACAGTCGCGCCCAACTGCTGGCCGCGGACATTCTCAATGAGGGTTTTTCCCAGAACGATTACGCCCAGGCCAAGGTTTTGCTCGATCACGCCCGCAGTCAGGGCTGGGGCGAGCGCGATCAGCAGTTCCTCGGCTTTCTCGTCGAGCGGATCAACCCGATCAAGGAAATGGCCTCCATGGCCGACCTGGAAAACATCAGCCTGAGCCCCGATGGCGAACTGTGGATTCACAAGACCCTGCATGGCCTGGACATGGACCCCAAGGTCGTCGAAGCGCAGATCATGGGCAACGAGCAAATGGTCGGCGGGGTAGTTTCCGCCGACAAGAAAGTCGCCATGGTGGTCGCTGAACTGGGGACCAAACAGGACGACGCCCAAGCTCAACTACGCGCCTATCACCAGGTTCGTCAAATCATCGCGGACTACCAGGCCAAACATCCGCAATTCACCGATGAGGTGTTCATCGCCGGGATGCCGATCTTTATTGCGGCGCAGCAGGAGATCATCGATCACGACCTGGCGCTGCTGTTCCCGATCGTGTTCCTGCTGGTGACTTCGCTGCTGGTGTTCTTTTTCCGCAAGCCTTTGGGCGTGCTCCTGCCGCTGTTCAATATCCTCTTCTGCACCATCTGGACCTTGGGCCTGATGGCGCTGTTTCAGGTACCGATGGACTTGCTGACCAGCGTGTTGCCGGTCTTTTTGTTCACCATTTGCTGTGCCGACGCGATCCATGTGATGGCCGAGTATTACGAGCAGCTCAATGCCGGCAAATCCTTTCGTGAGGCCAACCGCGAGACCATGCGGATGATGGTCGTTCCAGTGGTGCTGACCACCGTCACCACTATTGCCACGTTCATGATTTCCACCACCAACAATATCGTCAGCATTCGCAATTTCGGTCTCTTCATGTCTATCGGGCTGACGGCGGCCTTGATCATTTCCCTGCTGCTGATCCCGGCGTGGATCTCCATCTGGGGCAAGGATCAGCCACCGCGCAAAGTAGTCCACAAAGAGTCGATCATCTCGCGCTACCTGGTAGCGTTCTGTGCGCGTTTGATCCAGTGGCGCAAGCCGGTTCTGGTCGTGACCCTGCCGTTGTTGGCGTTGATGACGGTATTCACCTTCATGGTCAATATCGAGGACTCGGGGATTGCCTACTTCAAGAAGGACAGCCCGCTCCGGGTCTCGGATGAGTTCATCAATCGGGCCCATGTCGCCGGCACTTCTCCGGGCTGGATCGCCTTCGACAGCAAGACCCCGCGAGGTGTCCTGACCACCGAGGTGGTGCAGTTCCTCGACAGGCTCGACCAATTCATCAAGTCCCAGCCGAACGTCAGTTACACCTATTCGGTGGCGACTTACGTCAAACGCATGAACCTGGTGCTCAATGACATGAAGCCCGACTATCTGCGTGTGCCGCAGGCGCTGGAACAGGTGAAGTCGGTCAATGACGAGGGGCAGACGGAAACCTTTGAGGTCGACGGCAACTCGCTGATCGAGCAACACATCATGATGTTCGAGAACGGCGGCGGCTCGGATTTGCAGAACGTGCTTAATGCCGACTATTCCAAGGCGCTGACGCTTTACACCATGACCTCCTCGGTCGCCAGCGACTATCAGGACATGCTTGATCGCCTGGATGCCTGGCTGCTGGTGAACAAGCCGGCCAACCTGCAAGTGACCCATGCCGGTACACCCTACATCTGGACTGGAGTGCTGCAGGAAATCACCCAGGGCCAGGTGCTGAGCTTCTCCCTGGCGCTGGTGGTGGTCACGCTGATGATGATGTACTGGTTGAAGTCGGTACGCCTGGGCATTCTTGGCATGCTCACGCTGCTGACCACGTCCGTGACGGTCTATGGCTGTATGTATCTGCTGGACATCGAGCTGAACATTGGCACGACGCTGGTGACGTTCCTGGTGGTGGGGGTGGTCGACTACGCCGTACACCTGCTGTCGCGGATCAAGTTGCTGGTTCAGCAAGGCGTGCATGTCGATGAGGCGATTCTCACGGCCATGCACAGCGTCGGGCGTTCGACCGTGGTCAACGTGGTGATTTTTTCGGTGGGGTTCCTGGCGTTGCTGTTTTCCGCCTACAAGCCGGTCATTGACCTGGGAACGCTGGTGGCGCTGGCGCTATTTTCCAGTGGAGTAATGACCATCTTGCTGGTGACATTGATTTCGCCGTGGTTCTTCGCCGCGATCGTGCCTGAGTCGCCCGTGGATGAACGTGAACACCCATTGCGTGATGGCGCCTTGAGTTAAGCGCAAGGGCTGCTGCTGCAGCAGGATGCGCCGGCATTGGGTTTGTAGTAACCACTCATTGCCGGCGTGCCTTGGCAGCGCAAAGCGGCTTAACAACTGTTTCAGTTCTGTGCAGCGGGGTGACGGTGTTCAGGCGATTTTGGCGATATGTTCGAACTGGCATTGATCCTGAGCGTCCTTGAGGCTGGCTTCGAATTCGACCAACCCCGAGTGCACCTTCTGCAACGCTTCAATCTGGGTCATCAGCTCCTGTTTTTTGTCCGCTATAGCCTTGTTCGCCAGGTCCCATGGCAGTTCCTGGCCCCTGTGATCCTGCAGGATCGCTTGCATTTCCTTGAGCTTGAAACCGAGTTGCTGGGCGCACTTGATGAACGTCAGCAGCTCAACGCTCTGCTGGCTATAAACGCGATATTTACCTTCGCGCTGTGGCGGCGGTAACAAGCCGATTTCTTCGTAGTGCCGGATACTCTTGACCGTCGTGCCCGACAGCTGGGCGGCTTTGCCGATATACATGAAAAGTCCTTTTTTATGTGCACAAAGAGGCCGAGCGTTCACGCGCCTGCCGCACCTGTATCAACTGACGTGATGACAGGCAATGTTCCAGCTGAACAGCTATCGATTGGCCCCGTGGTATCAATCGTTCCACGGATAGGCAAGCTTCGGCGCGGCATCTTTACACAAGCATGCCGAGGCGGGAACCCGGGCGTATTAAATGGCGCGGGTGTAGGGCGCAGGGCGCGACGAAGCCGGCATCGCCCGTAGCAAGGCTTCAGTGACTGGCGATAGCCTGGGCTTGCTTGAGCCAGGCGTCCCGTTGTGTCGACTTCGAGCCGAGGATCGGGCCGAACGTCAGGGTCTTCAATGGTTTGATGCCACAGAATTCCAGCGTGGTCTTGCGCATCTGGTGCAGCCCGGGCATGCGGTAGACCCACTTGTAGTACCACGGCGGTGTATCCATGGTCACCAGCAGGTGAGCGGTTCGTCCTTTCAGGAGTTTGTCCGGGAAAGCTTTGCCTTTGCGGTATTTGAAGGCAAAACCGGGCAGGAAAACCCGGTCGAAAAAGCCTTTCATCAAGGCCGGAATGCCGCCCCACCAGATCGGATAAACAAACGCCAGATGTTCAGCCCAGGTGATATCGGACTGGGCTTTGAGCAGATCGGGCTCCAGCATCTGAATCAGGTTGTAACCATCGTGCAGTACCGGGTCGAAGTTCAGAGCATCGAGTCGTAGCAGACGTACATCATGTCCGGCACTTTTTGCGGCCTCGACATAGGTATTGGTCAGGGCTCCACAGAAACTATCGGTTGAGGGGTGACCCAGAATCACCAGTACTCGCTTGCTCATCGTGACTAAATCCTGAAAGTGGAGCTTTCAGGGTAGAGTCTGCCCCTAACGGGAGAGTCAATGGGTGGCTCATTCAACGGACAAGGCCTCAAGCAAGGCTCTGGCATAACCGGGCAGGCTGTCGAATGAGCGCGCGCAGAGCAGCAGTTTTCGCTGAGCCCATTCTTCCTTCAGCGCGAAGCTTTTGAACGGTTGCTCGACCGTCCAGCGCCGGATCGCGGCCAGTGGCACGATCGCCACGCCAGCGCCGCGGGCGACCATACGAATCACCCCGTCGAAGCCTTCAGCGCGGATACGTATTTGCATGCGTACGCCGGTGTGCAGCGCCTGTTCTTCGAGATACACCGCCAGCGCGCTATTGGCGGCCAGACCAACGTAATCGTGAAGCAAGGTATCGCTGAAACCCGGCGGCCTGCCGTTGGCCAAGGGATGATCGGGCGGCATGATCAACACCAGCGGGTCGTCGCGAAAGGGCCGGGTCTGAAGGTCCTGGGTGTCCACCGCGTCGGAGACGATGCCAAGGTCAGCCGAGCCCTGACGCAAGGCGTGGGCGATACGCAGACTTGGCAATTCTTGCAGGTCGATGTCGAGGTTGGGATGGCTGCGCAGAAAGTCCGCCAGCAATTCCGGCAGGTATTCGGTGATTGCCGTGGTGTTGCACAACAACCGCACCTGACCTTTGACGCCTTTGGCGTACTCGGCCAGATCCTGCTGCATGTGTTCGGCCTGTTGCAGCAGCACCCGAGCATGTTGGGCCAAGGCCTTGCCGGCCGGCGTGGGACTGACGCCACGGCGTCCACGCTCTAGAAATGGAGTGCCCAGCGAAGCTTCCAGCGCCCGAATCCGGGCACTGGCCGCCGCCAGCGACAGATGGCTGCGGCTGGCACCTGCGGTGATATTGCCAGCTTCGAGAATGTTCAAGTACAGCCGCAGATCGGTCAGGTCAAAGTGCATGTAGGGTCGCCTTCGATGGATCGTTCCCAAGAGGCTGCCTCAGTATATTGGATCGTTCCCACGCTCCGCGTGGGAATGCCGCCCTGGACGCTCTGCGTCCGCCCCTTGTGACGCAGAGCGTCACGAGATGCATTCCCACGCAGAGCGTGGGAACGATAAGCCTCAACAATAACAAGAGGCTGTCTCAGTATATGGCGAATTTTCAAGGTCGAGCACAGGGCCCAGGATAGTGCCATGAAGACACTTGTCGCGTTCTACCAAAACCTCGGCCCGGCCTTGTCATTATTGGTCATTGGCACCTTTCTGCTAGCCGGGATGATCAAAGGTGTAATCGGCCTTGGTCTGCCAACAATTGCCATGGGCCTGCTGGGCCTGGCTATGGTTCCGGCGCAGGCTGCAGCGTTGCTGATCATACCGGCGACCCTGACCAATATCTGGCAATTGGCCTTCGGTGGGCATTTGAGTTCGCTGATCAAACGGCTGTGGCCGATGCTGTTGGCGATTTTTATCGGCACTGGGCTGGGTACGCTGTGGCTGGGTATCGATGGAGGCCGTTGGGTGGTGCGGGCACTGGGCGCGGCGTTACTGCTCTACGCCCTGAGCGGTCTGTTATTGCCGACGCTGCATGTGAACGCCAGCACCGAGCGCTGGCTTGGCCCGGTCTGCGGCGTGCTGACCGGCATCATCGCCTCGGCTACCGGAGTCTTCGTGATTCCGGCCGTGCCATACCTTCAGGCACTGGCTCTGAACAAGGATGAACTGGTGCAGGCGCTGGGCCTGTCGTTCAGCGTTTCGACACTGGCGCTGGCCGCCGGCCTGCTGTGGCGTGGGGCGTTGGGCGGTGGCGAGTTGAGTGCTTCGCTGCTCGCCCTGATACCGGCCGTACTGGGTATGTTGCTGGGGCAATGGCTACGCCAGCGAATCAGCGCCGTGCTGTTCAAACGCGTATTTTTCATTGGCCTCGGAGTGCTCGGAGGCCATCTTTTGATCAGCGGCTAGCGTTGTGTACGCAAAAGCAGGTCTTCTGCATCAGGGCCAGTTGTTGTGGGCGTTGATGTCCGGCAGTTCAGGCCGCTATGTCGGCTCTGCCAGTGGCGGAGCCGTTTCGTTCTTGCCGGGTGTGGCACTCGCACGGTGAGTATGAGGCGTCCAGGTTTGCCACTTGCTTTCGAAGTACGCCTGATTTTTATCCCAGAGGGCTTGATACTCGCCACTGACGATCAGCTTCTTGAACGATGCCTGTCCATAGTGATGGACGAATGCATCTTCGGCACAGACAGTACGGTAACCAGCGGCCTGAACCCTGCGACTGTAGTCATCATCCTCGAACAGACCGATGCCAAAGGCTTCATCCAGATACCCTACCTGGCGCAGAACGTCCCGGCGCATGGCGACGCAAAACATCGCCAGCATTGGAATGTCGAACACCTGACCTTTATGTTCGGCGGTGTAGCGGGATGCAAAGTCGTGCATCTGTCCGATACTGGTATACGGAACCGCGATTTTCGCCTCGTTACCGACCATGTTGGTGACGGGGCCGATCAGTCCGATGCCTGGATCCTGCAAGTGTTTGATCAGTGGCGTCAGCCAGCCTTTGGGCACCACCGTATCGTTATTGAGCAACAGCAGAGTCTCGCCTCTGGCCCGACGCAAACCTTGATTGTTGGCGGCAGAAAACCCGCGGTTATCGGCATTGAGGATGATATCGACATCAGGATTGTCGCGGCTCAGCTGTTGCAGGTAGGCGGGGGTGCCATCCGCTGAACCGTTGTCGACAATGATCAGCTGGTAACGGACCGACGTGGTGTTACGCACAATGCTGTCGATACACTCTCGGGTCAGATCGAGGTTGTTGTAGGTCACGACAATGATGGACGCCCGCACATCGAGCGCGCTGATGGCTTGTCGGGTGGTTTCGACGCGCTCTTTCCAGTCATTGCTGCGGGCGGTTTCCACCCGTTGCCGGATCCTGTCTTGTGCGGTTTCAGTCAAGGCGCGCTCGATCTGCACCAGGTACTCATCGACGTCGCTCGCGAAGTACAGAATATCTTTGTAGCGGCTCAACTCTTCGAGGGGCGCCGAAACCACTGGTTTTCCCGCACTCAGGTATTCGTAGAGCTTCACCGGATCCACGGCGTGGGTCACATTGTTGAGCAGAAAAGGGATCAGGCAGACATCGAAGCGATGAAGATAGAGAGGCATTTGAGCGTAAGGTTTTATTCCTGACAACAGCACATTGGGTTTGCCCTCGAGACCTGCGAGGTTGTCGACGAAGACGTCTCCCACCAGTACGAAATTCCAGGTCGGGCGTTTGTCTGCCAGCGCCGCGAGTAAGGGGAAGTCCAGCCACTGTGCCAGGGCTCCGTAGAAGCCAATCACAGGTCCCGCAAAGTCTGGTAGTAGATCGTTAGGCATGCAGTGCCGGTGGAAGAATTCAAAGTCCACTGCGTTGCGCACCAGAACGCATCTTTTGCAATGCCCGGACCATTTACGGTGCAGACGCGCCGCCGATACCGTTACCAGATCTGCCTGGGCGACGAGGTTCCATTCTTCGGTCACCAACCCGGCACCGATATTCGGAAAACCATCCCAGTCATCCATGCAATCGTATTGAATGGGCCAGCCGCGATCAGCGCGTAACTCAATGGCCAATGGGCTCCAGTAAGGAATGTGGATGAGTGAAAACGCATCCCGGATCTGGAAGTCCTCTATCAGCAGGTCGAGGGCACGTTGGTAGGCTTGGGTGTTCTCGGGCGTCAAGACTTTCTCGTAATAGATATCCTGAGCATCACGCTGAAGGGTCACTTCGAAAATGTTGTGCGCCACACGGGTCAGACTATAAGGCCGCCCCTCAGGAGGGACTCTCGAGGGCACGATATAAAACACTCGACTTCCCTGGTGCGCGAATTGGCTCATCAACTGCTGCGGTCGTTGAAACCTGGCGGCCCACTCAATATTCGCAAAGCACAGAATATCCAGCTTCTTGTGGGGGACTACTTCGGCTACGGAGCGCTGCGCAGGATGTCGCGCCGGGTCGCTGGGGAGCGTTAGCCCTTGAGCGCGAAACGCAACATCGGCACCGCCAGAAAGAGCCTCGAGCAATCCATAGCGCATCATGCAGGCAATGAAACGCAGTGGTCTGGTCACAAACCATGAGCGGCTACCCAGCAGGAAATCGACCCTGGCGAGCGCGGCATCGCGCTCCTGCAGTACTGCATCTCTTTCGGCCAGGGCTGTGTCGTGCTTGATCGGATCAGTCACGTGGGTACCTGTGCAATGCAGTGCAGTCATCATCCGGCCACATGGAGCTCTTCGAGCCCGGACGATAAAAGGTCGCGGTCAGGCTGCGACGAGATGAGCGGTAGCCGCTGACGACCGGTGAAACGGCATGCCAGGAGTGATTCGAACGCACCAGTACGGCGGAGTTGCCCACCTGCGGTTCGATGACGGCCGCAATGCTGGTCGGGTCTGAGCTGCGCAATATGTTCAGGCAGCCACCGTCGATGCGGTTCCAGGATTCATTGAAGTACAGGATGTGGGTGACCAGTTTGTCGCTCAGGTCGGGATGGGCGCCAAGGCTGGCGCCTGGACCGTAATGGAAGACATTCACCTCCATCGGTACATCGCGCAGGTCATGGTCGGTCAAGTGCGACAGGGCTTCCCGATAGGCCGAAGAGCAGAGGTCTTGAGCCAGTTTCTGCCATGCCTCGCTCAGCTCCTCAGGAAAAACAACGGCGTTGGTGCCCATCGACACCAGGCCCCGTGCCTCATAGTCATAGTTTTTTTCCCCGCCATAACCCGTCACGGTCTTGAAATGATCGTGGGGAAAGGTGGTCGCCAGGGCAAACGCGTCTTCTGGCGAATACAAATCACCAATTTCGGCCCATGAATACGGTTGAGTGTTCAACGCGCTGGATTGCAGCCGTGTCAGGTTTAGCATCCTGTCCTTACCTTCCTCTCAGGGTTCTGAGGCCACGTGCAATTGAGCGCAGTGGGGCGGTGATTCGAAATGAGCTGGAGTTTTGCAACTCAAGCACTTTTGCCTCGCTTCGTGCCAGGCGCTGGTGGAGGCTCGTTATCTGTTGCTGTTGAGTGCTCAACCTGGCGTGCAGGACAGCGCGTTCGCTTGCCTGGTCCACATCGACAGACGGGGGCGCGGCCTCGATGTACGGTGTGTCGCGGGGCTCTGCTGCCGTTTCGAGCAGCGTCGGCAAACCTTGCCAAAACGCGTCTAGCGCCCGCGTCGAAGAGGTCTTTCCCTGCTTGATGAGGGTCGCGACCTGGTCCCAGTGAGTGCTCACCTGCAGCGCAGCCGCCTGTGCCGCGGCGCAGGGCCGGGTTTTGCCGGCTCGATCGAGAAACCACTGTGCGTCAATGGTCTCGACATCGGGCAGGGCGTGCAGCGATTCGAAGTCGGCCAGGGCGGTGTATTTCCCGGCACTCAGATCGGCGGAACAAAACACCGGGACGCCAAAGGCCAGCGCGCTGATCGCCAGGTGATAGCTGTGACCGATAACGGCCTCTGCCCGGCTGAGGATTTCTGCCAGCAATAATGGCTCGGGCCATTCCGGCAGGCTGATTGCGTGGGGCAAATGCCGGGTGACTATCGAGGGGTGGTCACCAAGGACCGGGCCAATGGGCAGCGCCAGAAATTGATAGTGTTCGAACGCCTGCGGATATTGCTCGAACAAGCGCAAAAACGGCTCAACCATGTGGATGGCATGGATGACGATATACGGAGCGGTCAATCCTGCCTGCTCGCACAGATGGATGAATGGCCTGGAAGGTTGCTGGTCATCGATCAGGTTGGGTAAGCCAAATGCGGTATCGGGCAGGACTTCGACGTCAATCTCGCTCGAGATTGCAGCCAGGGTATCGCGTGACAGGCTGTCACGAACCCGCACGTACTGGCTTTGTTCCAGGGCCAGTTTCACTAGCGGTGCGGCCCAGTCGGGAATGCTGTTGCAGTGCATGCCGGGAGCGTTCCAGATCACGGGCGTTGCGTGTTGCAAAGCGATCAGCGCCGGGGTGAGCCAATATCCGGTGGGGTGGTGAATATCCGCTGAAGCAGGGCCATAGCCCTCAGCCACGAGCTTATCGAAGCGAATCAGAAAGCCGCCGCCGATCAACAAGCCGTCCAGATGCTCGGCCAGACCAGGCAGTTCGCTCAGAGACGTCACTGGATAGGGCCATTGCCCAGCGGGCCTGGAGTTGTACGAAAACCGCCGTAGATGTACGGCTCCCAGCCGTTTGCTCAGCTCGACTTGTGCAATGATCGGAAACAGTAGATCGCCATAATTCTCGACGTCGAAGGTGCCAACTATGGCGATCTGCCAGGTGCGTCCGTTCATGTACTCTCCGGGACATCGACATTACACATTTTTTTTATTTGACCCTGTTGTTCAGGAGGCTGGACCACGCTTTGCAAACCCAGATCTACGACGCCGAGGAAACCCCTGTTATTGGGCAGCATGTCGAATGACAGTAGCCCCACCTGTTTCTCGATCAGCTGTGAGGTGTCCTCAGTCCCGCCCTGTAGAAGCTTGAGGGTAATGTGGTAGCGACCTGCCGATAGACTGGCCGGGAATCGCACGCAGATCGAAGCCTGCCGCCAGCCGTCCTCGGCCGGTGCCATTTGCAGCGCAAAGTTCGCCCCACCGATGACCATCAACCGAGCCTCCTGGACCGTAAAACTGAGCGATGGCTGGGTGATGCCGTCGCGCAGCAAGGTTTCGACCCGGATCTCTATCTCATCGCCATACAGGTAGCTGGAGAAGAGTTCCCGGGTGTTTGTAAAGAAGGCAGAAGTAATGCGCCCTTCCTGTGTGCCGAAGGCAATACCCTCTTTGGCATCGCTTGAAACACCCAGAAAAGGTTTGCGCGTGACCGAAACGTCGCCGCCGCTTGCCCAGCGGCGCTGTTCATCACGCATATCAAGCAGGTACAACTCGGCCATTTCGTCGGGGGCACCGCTGGCGAATATTTGACCTTCGCGAAGATAAATGACGCGGTTGCAAAAGCGTCTGACCATGCTCATGTCGTGGGACACGAACAGCAGCGTAGAGCCGCTCTCGATCAAGCTCTCCAGCCGGTTCAAGCATTTGAACTGAAAGGACGCATCACCGACGGAGAGCGCCTCGTCGACGATCAGAATGTCCGGTTCCACACACACCGAGACGGCGAAGGCGAGCCGGACCAACATGCCGGTGGAGTAGGTCTTGGTCGGTTGGTCGATAAAATCGCCGATGTTGGCAAAGGCAGCGATTTCATCGAAACGGGTGTCGATCTCGGATTGGCTCAGGCCCAGTATTACACCGTTCAGGTAAACGTTTTCCCTGCCGGTGAACTCTGGATTGAAGCCGGACCCTAGCTCCAGAAGCGCCGCAATACGGCCGCGACCTTCAACGCTGCCCTGGGTGGGTGCCATCGTTGCGCAGATCAACTGCAACAGCGTGGACTTGCCGCTGCCATTGCGACCGATGATGCCGACGGTCTCGCCTTTAGCAATTTGCAGGGACACATCCTTGAGTGCCCAGAATTCACGGTAATAGCGTTTTCTGCCACGGGTCAGCATTTGCAGCATGCGATCCATCGGCTTGTCGTAGATTTGATAGCACTTGCTCAGGTGCTCGGCGTTGATCGCTATCTCAAAGGACATTGGCATAGTCCTCGGGTAGCACCGCTAACGACCTGAAAAAAACCGGCAATATATCTGCGATAAACCCGACTATCCGGTGCATTACCCATGCGCCCAACCACTCACGGTGATTCTCAAGGCTGGAAAACATACCGCCCGGTGTCCTTTCCCTCATCAATTAACCACCCGGTTCTAATTATTTTCCGCGCTCGTCCACTCGGACTGTTCGATTGGCCGAGTGCAGACAAAATGAGGGACTTGAGGCAACCTGAATCTGTTTGGCATCCATGCTCATTTAGCGTTTTATGACGGTTTTCGGATTGTATTGCAGCAAATTGCCATCATCCAGACAAAATGCAGATGTTCCAGCTGGATATTTGCGTTCGACAATGAATCGGTGACGTTCCTGTTACAGATTCAAGTGATAGCAGGTTTCTGGAATCGTGCTGATAATTTGCCGCTGGAGACCGCCTGAACCGGCGATTGCTACAGGTGAGAGAGGTACACAAACCCGGTGGGTTGGGGGGAAGGGAAGGTCTGAGGATGAAAGCTGCCTTTGAGGCAGCGATTAGCGGATCAGCGGCTAGCTGATGACGGGCTGAGCATATCGATGCGACGGATATCGAAATCGCGCTCCAGGTAATCCATGCGCTGGTCGAAGAACTGCTTCATGTGCGGCAGATTCGAATGCATGTCCAGGTGAGCCCGGGATTGCCAGATTTCGTAAAAGATAAACAGCGTTGGATCCTGCTGGTCGCGCAGCATGTGGTACTCGATGCAACCGGGTTCGGCGCGGCTCGGTTCGACATAATCGCAAAACAGCGCTTCGAACGCCTCGGCTTTTTCCGGTCTGGTTTTTGCCTGCAAGATAAAACCGTGCAAGTCACTCATGTCGCTCTCCTCAATTCCGGGTTCGGAAAGTCTACGACAACAATCCACCTGCAATTCGTGCGTATAGGTCAAATGAATTTTGACCGCTTCGGGCTTATTCCCTCGGCACCGCATCGATACCCTGCCGCCATCAACTTTCAACCTTCTCAATCCAGCGACTTATCCACAGCGCTGCGCATTGGACCTTGATGAGGCACCCCATGAAAAAAGTACTGTTGCTCAACGGTGGCAAGAAATTCGCCCACTCCGACGGGCGCTACAACTCGACGCTGCATGACACCGCGCTGAGCGTGCTGGATCGCGGCGGAATCGATGTGAAAGTCACCCACATCGATGAGGGCTACGACATTGCGGAAGAGGTGGCGAAGTTTGTCTGGGCCGACGTGATCATTTATCAGATGCCGGGCTGGTGGATGGGCGCGCCGTGGACCGTTAAAAAGTACATCGACGAAGTCTTCACCGAAGGCCACGGCAGCCTGTATGCCAGCGATGGCCGCACCCGTTCCGACGCATCGCAAAAATACGGCAGCGGCGGCCTGCTGCAAGGCAAGCAATACATGCTGTCGCTGACCTGGAACGCGCCGCAGCAAGCCTTCGACGACCCGGCCGACTTCTTCGAAGCCAAGGGTGTGGATGCCGTGTATTTCCCGTTCCATAAGGCCAACACCTTCCTTGGCATGACCGGACTGCCGACGTTCCTTTGCGTCGATGTGATGAAGCGTCCGGCCATTGAGGCCGACGTTGTCCGCTACGAGCAGCACCTGAGCGAGGTATTCGGCCTGCCGGCGTAAGGTTCCTTTTGCCCCGCATCGGGCTACTATCGGTGGCGAGGGGGCTTGCCCCAATGCCGCTGCCCGTGTAGGAGCGAGCTTGCTCGCGATATAGGACTCGCTCCTACAGGGCCCCCTCCCACAGTAAGTCACCCGCCGGGACAACTCGATACAGAGGACATACGTGAAAGCCAGATCCGATGAGTTGCAAATTTTCGTCTGCGTCATCGAGTGCGGGTCTATCTCGGCTGCGGCCGAACAGGTGGGGCAAACGCCCTCGGCGGTCAGCCGCACGCTCTCGCGGCTCGAGGCCAAGCTCGACACCACGCTGATCAACCGCACCACGCGGCGTATGGACCTGACCGAAGAGGGCAAATATTTCTTCGAGCGGGCCAAACTGATTCTCGAACAGATGGATGAACTCGAAGAGCGCTTGTCCTCGCGCCAGAAAACGCCCTCAGGTCGACTGCGAATCAACGCCGCCTCGCCGTTCATGCTGCACGCGGTCGTGCCATACATCAGCGAATTTCGCGCTCTGTACCCGGACATCCAGCTGGAACTCAACAGCAACGACCTGATCATCGATTTGCTGGAACAAAGCACCGATATCGCCATCCGTATCGGGCCTCTGGTGGACTCCACGCTGCATGCCCGCTCCCTGGGCTGCAGCCCGCTGCACATCCTCGCCAGCCCTGAGTACCTGGAAAAGCACGGCTCGCCGGCCACCGTGGCGGAACTGACCGGGCACTCGCTGCTGGGTTTCACCCAGACCGAAAGCCTCAATCATTGGCCGTTGCGTCATGCCCAGGGTGACCGCTGGCAGATTCAGCCGGGAATTTGCGCCTCCAGCGGTGAAACCTTGCGACATCTGGCGCTGGAGGGGCAGGGTATTGCTTGCCTGTCGCACTTCATGACTATTGATGACATCAAGGCCGGTCGCTTGAAGGTGGTCTTGGCCGAGGCCAATAGCGGCTATCGCCAACCGATCAATGCGGTGTACTACCGTAATTCGCAGCTGGCATTGCGTATTCAATGCTTCCTGGACTTCATTCAGAGCAAGCTGGCGGCCTATGCCATGACGGTGTTCGAAGGTTGATTGGCGATCGCTGCTCAGGATTGAATAGGGGCATCCGGATTTCTGCAGCAGGGGTCAGTCCTCGATACTCGCTCCATCGCTGATTCACGCAGGGAGTGACCTGCGAGAAAGCATTGGTGGCGATGCTAGCGGTGATAAGGCTTGAGACGTCATCTACTATGAAGAAAAACTGCCTCAGCCATCGCGCGGATCGTTTTGATCGCTCGTTACCGAGTCAATCCCTTCATTGCGATCGCACCGGTGCCGATTGCCTGCCGCTGGGAAACTGACATGAAGTACGACACATTGATCCGCAATGCCCTGGTCATCGACGGTACTGACACGCCGGGTTTTCCCGCCGATGTGGCGATTCTGGATGGCCGCATTCAACGCATCGGTGACATGAACGGTGCTTGCGCTGAAGAAGAAATCGATGCCGTCGGTCGAGTGCTGGCGCCTGGATTTATCGACGTGCACACCCACGACGACACGGTGGTGATCCGTCAGCCGCAGATGCTGCCCAAGCTCAGCCAGGGCGTGACCACAGTGATCGTCGGCAACTGCGGGATCAGCGCCTCGCCGGTGAGTTTGCGCGGCGAACCGCCGGACCCGATGAACCTGCTGGGTGCGGCCAGCGCTTTCGTCTATCCGACGTTCAGCGACTACCGGGCCGCGGTCGAAGCGGCGCACCCGACCCTGAATGTGGCGGCGCTGGTCGGCCACACGGCGCTGCGCAGCAATCACCTGGATGACCTGTATCGCACCGCCACGCGCGGTGAAATCAACGCCATGCGTGAGCAATTGCGCGAGAGCCTGGAGGCCGGCGCTTTGGGCTTATCCACAGGGCTGGCCTACGCCAGTGCTTTTTGCGCACAGACCGATGAAGTGCTGCAACTGGCTGAAGAGCTGACAGCCTTCGGCGCGATTTACACCACCCATTTACGCAGCGAGTTCGAGCCGGTGCTGGAGGCGATGGACGAGGCTTTTCAGATCGCTCGTCACGCCAGCTCGCCGGTGATCATTTCCCACCTCAAATGCGCCGGTGCCGGCAATTGGGGGCGCAGCCCGCAGCTGCTCGCATCCCTTGAGCGTGCCGCGCTCAGCCACCCGGTGGGTTGCGATTGTTATCCCTATGCGGCGAGTTCTTCGACCCTGGACCTCAAGCAGGTTACCGACGCTTTTCGCATCACCATCACCTGGTCGACACCCCATCCTGAGGTGGGCGGCCGCGACCTGATGGATATCGCCGCCGAATGGGACCTCCCGCTGCTGGACACAGCCCGCCGCCTGCAACCGGCCGGCGCGGTGTATTACGGGATGAACGAGGCCGATGTGCGGCGCATCCTGTCGCACCCGTTATCGATGATCGGCTCCGACGGTTTACCGGAAGATCCGTTCCCGCATCCGCGTTTATGGGGCACTTTCCCGCGGGTGCTCGGGCACTTCAGTCGCGATGTGGGGCTGTTCCCGCTGCACACCGCCGTGCACAAAATGACCGGGCTTTCGGCTGCACGTTTCGGCCTGGTCGAACGGGGTGAAATTCGCGAAGGGCATTGGGCCGATCTGGTGTTGTTTGACCCGGCGCGGGTACGTGACGTGGCCGACTTCAAGGACCCGCAACGGGCAGCAGAGGGAATTGATGGGGTATGGGTCAACGGCGTGTGCAGTTATGCGGATGGTCAGGTGAATGGACGGCGTGAAGGACGTTTTTTGGCGCGGGCGGGGGATCTGCGGCGCAGGTTTGTTCCACATAAAGGTTGATCAATGCACAAGCTGCGGCGAGGGCGCCTGCTCCCGTTCGGCCGGTTCGCGCTCGGGCGAAGCAGTCCATTGCGGGCAAGCCTCGCTCCCACCGTTGACCGCGTAATCCTGTGGAAGCGGCTTGTCCTCGCCAGGTCAAACCCGGAAGCGGCTGACCATCGTCTGCAACTGGTTGCCCAGTCGCGCCAGTTCAACGCTCGATGCCGCGGTTTCATCGCTGGCGGCGGCGGTCTGTTCGGACACATCGCGTACGTTGATGATGCTGCGGCTGATCTCTTCGGCCACGGCGCTCTGTTGCTCGGCGGCAGCGGCGATCTGCTGGTTCATCGACTGGATGCTGGACACCGTGCGGGTGATGTTTCCCAGCGAGGTACCGGCCTTGCGGGTCAGCTCGACGCTGCTGTCGGTCAGGTTGCGGCTGTTGTTCATCACCGCGGCGACTTGCTTGGTACCGTTCTGCAAACCAGCGACCAGCCCTTCGATTTCTTCGGTGGACTTTTGCGTGCGCTGAGCCAGGCCACGGACTTCGTCGGCGACTACCGCGAAACCGCGACCGGCTTCACCGGCGCGGGCGGCTTCGATGGCCGCGTTGAGCGCCAGCAGGTTGGTCTGTTCGGCCACGGCTTTGATCACGTCCATGACGCTGCCGATCTTGTCGCTTTCCTGTTGCAGCACGGTCATGGCGTCGGTCGAGCGCGCGACTTCGGTGGCCAGGCGTTCGATCTGCGCGATCGCTTCACAGACCACTTTGTCACCTTCGCGGGCCTGGCCGTCAGCGTCGGAGGCGGCTTGTGAGGCCTGTTCGGCATTGCGCGCGACTTCCTGCACGGTGGCGGTCATTTCGTGCATGGCGGTGGCGACCTGATCGGTCTCGATCTTCTGGCTGTTAACCCCGGCGCTGGTTTGTTCGGTGACGGCCGACAGTTCTTCGGCAGCGCTGGCAATCTGCGTGACGCCGTCGCGAATGCCTCTGATCAAGTCACGCAAGGTCACACCCATGCGTGCGATGCCTTGCTGCAATACGCCAAGCTCGTCGCGACGGGTGACATGCACATCGTGGGTCAGGTCGCCCGAGGCGATGCGTTCAACTACGGCCAGGGTTTCGCGCAGCGGGCGGGTAATCTGTCGGGTGATGATCACGGCGGCCAGAATGCCGACCAGCAACGCCAGCAGGGTGCTGATCAATTGCAGGCTACGGGCTCGGGTGCTTTCGGCATCGCGGCGGTCCAGCTGGATCTGGTACAGCTCATCGCTGCGGGCAACGATGTCGTTGCCTTGATCGGTCATTTCCTTGCGGGCCTGATCCGCGTCACCGTCCGCTGCTTTAAAGGCCTGCAGCGCGCTGCGATAGCCGATCAGGGCGCTTTCCAGCTGACGCAGTTCGTCCTGTTGAGTGCCGCTAAAATGCAGGTTGAGGTCATTCAATCCGGCGATGGCGGCGTCCAGTTGAGCGACGGCTTTGTGTTCGGTTTCAGGGTTGGTGTCGGCGGTGTAGCCACGCACTTCGTAGCGGGCGAGCTGGAACGCCTCTTTGGCTTTGCTGATCGCCAGGAATTGCTCGAAGCGCTGATCGCTCAAAGGCATTTGCTGTACGTGGGTGTTGATCGCGGCGATCAGTGTGTTGGCGCTCTCGGCGTTATTGCCCATGGTCTGGCGAGCGGCGTTGCCTGCGCGGTAGGCGCTGCGCATTTTGTTCAGCGATTGCTGGTAAGCGTCGATGGTCGCGCTTTGCTGCTTGAGCAGCTTGAGGTTCTCCGGGCTCTTGAAGCTATTGAGCAGGGATTTTTGCTGGGCAACAAACCCGTCGAGGGTGGTTTGCACATTCTGTGCGGCGGTCTCGTCGCCGTTGGTCAGCATGTATTGCAAACGGCTGACGCGCAGTTTGGTCAAGCCGGCGTTCAGTTGGGTGATATCGCTCATCCAGTTGCTACGATCGATCAGACCGCCAAGGCTGGTCCAGCCTGTCAGGGCCAGGACCGTAGTGAGCGCCAGTACCACGCCGAACCCCAGGCCCAGTTTCAGGTTGACGCTGATATTGCCGAACCAGCTATTCATTGCAATTACTCCAGGAACGTTGCGAGTGTTGGTCGTCAGTTGGCTGGAAGTTTGTTGTTTTTGGTAGCCAGCAAGGTTTTGGTGTAGTGGTGTATCGGCAGCGTACGCGAGAGCTGAAACGGTTTTTGTCCTGCCTTCATGGACGATGGGGGCGAGCCGTCTCTATTGCGTGCTGCGTTTGATCTACAGGGGAGGAGTGGTCGAAAATACCGGTGCCCGGACGTGCTTGTTCTTTGAGCTTTTTTTCACATTCATTTCACTGGGGCCCGACGTCGCGCCCCATAGAGTCTTTTGTTCACTTGGGCGCCCGAATCACGGGTTGTTCGTTTTCAATAGCGCAGTTGCCATGGGTGTTTTGTACCTTTGGTACGGCTCGCTTATAGATTTTTCGCCACAGGGGCAACTTGATCGTGGGATTAAGATTTGGTTTAAGTGGCGCTACGAAATATAGAACTATTGCCGTAGTACTGTTGTGTGCGTTGTTTGTTATTGCGCTGACTGTTGTTCTTTTAAGGCCGGCGGCGGTACCTGATCTGGTCCATGGCAAAACCTCCGGGTTAGTGCAACTGAGGGCGGATTGGGCCAAGGGCGAGATGATTGTGCTGGTTCGTCACGCCGAGCGCTGCGATCACTCCAGCGCCACTTGCCTTGGCAGTGCCGATGGCATTACCGAGCGCGGCCGCGACGTCGCCGTCGCGGTAGGTTCGCAATTTGAACATTTGGGTCTGGACAAGGCTGACATCTACCACAGCCCTTTGACCCGCGCAGCGCAGACATCTTCCTTCATGTTCAAGACGGTCGATGCGGGCCAGGATTGGCTGATCAACTGTAAAGGCCATATGTTGAAGGACGTCCTCAGCCACAAGGTCGCCGGCCGAAACCTGATTCTGGTGACGCACAGTGAGTGCATGTCGGAACTTGAAAAAAACATGAAGTTCGCTTCATCGACGCTGGGCTATGGCGCATCGCTGTTTATTTCAACTGCGCTGGCGACTGGAAAGCCTCAGATGCTCGGCTTCATTGACGCGTCCGACTGGAGTTCAGTCATTCCCCAATAACGAGTCTGACCGGCTGAAAATCGTCGCCTTCCCAGCTGTTTACGCTGGCTATCAGCGGTTGCACGGGCACCGCTGGATAGCAGCCAATACACCGTTGTTGGCCATAGCGAAGCGACAGCCACCGGTTTGTCCGCGCTCAGGATGCTGCGATCAACGCCAAGGGCGGCGATGCCATGATCAATACTCAGGTCCAGGAAAAGCTCGTGTGATTCTGGCGAAATACAAAAAAAACGGCACCTGATGAAGGTGCCGTTTTTTTTTCCTGCAGTTAGCGTGGGTCTATGGGTCTATTGCCCAACGAAATAATAATCCTGCTTGCCCACAATCATTTTTTTCAACACTTTCAAGGACGCTGGTGGTTCAGTGTTACTGGCCATGAGCGCCACATGATTGGGTGATGCCGTGAGAAATTCACTCAGCTCAGCTTCGGTCTCCAACCCCTTGAGCAGGCTCTGGGTATAAAACACGCTGGCTCCGGCTGTACGTTCATTCGCCTGATACAGCGCGACCTCTTGTCCGTTGGCCTGCATTGTCTGAATTTGCTGTGTCAGCGGCAGGAAGGACAATTTGCGGTCAGCGCGAGGCGCAGCCCATTGCGCGGCCGCCAGGTAGATGCAGATCACCAGGCTCAGCACACCGACCACCAAGCCTCGACGGTGCCGGGCAAGCTTGCCGATAAACGTCGTAGCGTTGGTACGTTCGCGCAGTCGCTCGAACAGCACCGAGGCGTATTCAGCCGCCAGCACGGCAGCGGCGGGCGTCAGTGACATCAGGTACACCGTGCGTTTGCTGGAGGCGAAGCACAGCAAGGTGAACTGCGCCAGAATCCAGAGGGTGAAAAACAACAGGTAACGATTGCTCATCAGGCTTTTGCGGAAATGCCAAAGGCCCAGGTACACCAGAATGTTCCATGGCAGAAAGGCCTCTGGCAGCTTGGCCAGATAGTAATAGAACGGTTCATAGTGTCCGGCCAACTCGAACGAGCCACCGAAGCGCCCGATGCTGTTGGTCCACAATACTTCCTCTACCGCCTGCAAACCGCCTCGCTGATAGAGCATGAACAGCCAGATCACCAAGGGGATCAGACCGAGCAATGTCAGCAGGCCCGGACGTACCCAGTCCGACAGCTTGAGCCGTTTCTCGATCACGCTGTCGGCCACCAGATAGGCGAAGATCACCACCCCCGGCATTGCCAGCCCCAGCACACCTTTACTCAAGCTCGCGATGGCGATGCCCAGCGCGAACAGCAACCAGGTCGCCATGACTGACTGTTGTTCAGCCTGTCGCCGGTTAGCCTGAAAAAACGCCAGCAAGGCCATCGTCACGCCAAGGCTGAGTAGCGCATCCTCACCAACCCCGCGAACATTGCTCCAATAACTGGCCATGGTCGCCAGCATGATGGCCGCGGACCAGGCGATGGTCGTCGGCCGATCGAACCTGCGCAGCATGGTGTACAGCAGCATCACACTAAACAGCCCGGCGAAGGCCGAGGCCAGCCGCACCGCCCAAGGCGTGCCGCCAAACGCGCGGATAGCTGCGGCGTCGATCCAGAGGCTCAGCGGTGGCTTTTCCAAAAAAGGCTGGCCAAATAGTCGGGGCGTCACCCAGTCGTTATCCAGGTGCATCTCCATTGCAATCCCGGCGACCCGGGCTTCGGTAGAACCTTGCAGCTGGTGATTGCCAAGGGCAAAAAAGAACAACAGGCAAGTGAGCAGGAATAAGAGTGGGGCGGGTCGGGACATAGGCTTCTGGCTACCAAGGAAAGGAATAGGGCCGAAGAACATTCAGGCAGTCGGGAAAGTATACGGGACTAGTTCTCAACAAAGTGTGAACAACGGTGTGATGTAGTAACTCGGCATGTCGACGCCTGCGTTCTCAAACGCTTGGCAAAGATACCCCAGAGCGAAGCTTTTCTGATGATCGCTCGCTCAGTGGGCGCGGGATTACCAATGGATGGCAAAAGGTTGCCTGGTGGCGGAGAACAGCAATAAAGCACCTGCAGAATAATTCACCACCGACTCATGTTCGGTGAGCGTGCCGTTCATCGCCAGCCAAGAACCTAACTTCAAGACCTCTGTCTCATTGGAATGAATCCAAAGCGCCGGGAGGCATCATGTTTATAAAGAAGAAAAATTTGATGGTTATGGCTGTATGCACCTTGATGCTCGCCGGGGCATCCATGCTTCCTGGTGAGCTATCTCCCATCTCCTCTGCTTATGCAAAAGGCAGCGGTGGTGGTGGCGGTCACGGCGGTGGTAATGGTGGTGGTAATGGCGGTGGTCATAGTGGGGGGGCTGGTGGTGCTGGCCATTCTGATGGCGCGGGCGGGATAGGCATGGGCAAGGGGTTAAGTGGCGATCGAGCTGCAGATCGTGCTGAAAAGGCTGCAGATCGAGCTGAAGACCGTGCTGGAAAGGTTGCAGGTCGCGCTGAAGACCGTGCTGAAAAGGCTGCAGATCGCGCTGAAGATCGTGCTGAAAGGGCTAAAAAGGCTGGGGTCGCTGAAAAAGCCGTGAGGGATAGGGGCATCAGCGGCAAGCATTCTGGAAGCCTGCGCAATAATAACAAAGGTCATGGTTCGGTCACTTCCGGAGTGGCGCACTCTAAAGCTACCAGAGGGGTGGCCAAGGCCACTTCGATTGCTAAAACCACGCCAGGCGAACACAACACAAAAGGTTTGAGCAACGCCGCCACCTCAACGATGAAGAACGACCGCTAGTTGCTGGTTTGACCGGTATTCACTGCAGTGTTCTCGGTGAATACCGGTCATTTCACATCTGAGACACCCTGCATACAGGTATGACTGGGCATTTTGGTATTTCTGATCAATGTGCTCGTCTACCTGTTATCTGCGATTTGGCTTATTGAGATACCGCCAGAATTGGCGCGGTTGTCTGGCTCCCCAATTTTGGGGAGTGAACCACCTGCTGGCTCAAATTTACGCCATCGAGTTCTTGAGGCGTTACCGGGGCTGCTTGCTCAGCCAGAGTCAAGGTCAGAATCAGAACAGCAAAGCCTACTATCACTGGGAATGATCCGCGCCAGAATACGATGCGTCGGCGGCGCTGGTTTGCGTTCATTTGTGCTATCCCCTTTCAGCTCTATGGCTGCCATATGGCGAAAACATTCCGTTTGTTTATCACTATGCCGCCTCAATGTAGTTTCTGCCGTCGATAATTGCCAGCCCGCGAAAACCTGCTGATTGCCGGTTGTTGTTGCTGGGCGCCAATCAGATGATCGGCTTACATCGCGTGTCGCGCTACGCTTCACGACCGAACTACTTCAAGCCAATCTCCACAACCACCCGCTCCACCTGCTCGGGCGGCGTGCCTCGACGGCTGAGGTGGCTGATGCTCATGATCACCAGTGGGGTGAAGAGGGCGATGTAGGCGTTGTCGATGCCGAACGGGTTGCCTGCCAGGAACCAGCCAACGGTGGCAACCAGGGAGGCGATGATGCTCAGAAATGCGCCTGCGGCGGTGCCGAATTTCGGTGCGTAGAACACCATCAGCACCAGCACGGCCAGGGAGGCACGGAGGGCTTTGCCGAGGAAGGCGATCATCAGTACTTTGTCTGAGGTCAGCGCCAGAGCGATGGGCAGCAGGCCGACGGCGATGGTTGCCAGGCGTACGAAACGCAGGGATTTGACGTCGCTTTTTTCCGGGTTGAACCAAGGCTCGTAGAAGTCGCGCAGCAGCAAGGTGGCCGAACCCATGCTAACGGCCGAGATGGTGCCGAACAGCGAGCCTGCCAGGCCAGCGACCACCAACCCAGCCGTCAGTTGGTCCATGCTTGCGATCAGGCGCGGGAAGGCTTGCAGCGAATCGACCGCGGGGAACAACACCGCGCTGCACATGCCGATCAGTGCCGCGCCGATGCCGAACGGGATCATCAGGATTGCGCAGTAGAAGCAGGCGCGCTGGGCCTTGCCGGCATGGCTGACCGTGTTCACCGCCTGAATCACGTATTGGGTGGAGAAGATCGAGCCGATTCCGGCAATCATCCAGGCGACGATCTGACCCCAGCCGATGGCGGTCCAGTCGAACATTCGCTCCGGCAATTGAGTCTGCAACGCACTGATCCCGCCGACCTGTTTCAGGCCGAACCACAGCGCCAACGCGACGCCGAGGTATTTGAGACTGGCGTGCACGAAGTTGGTGTAGATCACCGAACGCATGCCGCCGATGCTGACATACAGCACTGAGACCACGCCGACGATGATGATCGCCAGGGTGCGATCCACTTGCAGCACGCTGGCCAGGACCGCGCCGCCGCTGGCGTAGATCGAGACTGCGACGATTTCCAGGGCGAAGATGGTGATGATTGACGTAGCGAAACGGGTTTTCTGACCGTAGTTGTGCGCCAACACGCCGGAGATGGTGTTGTCGCCCAGCTCCTTGTATTTGCGCGCCAGCAACCAGGCGAACAACACAAAGCCCAGTGCTAGTGCGAAGAGGTTCCAGGCGGCGGAGATCCCGACTTTGAAGCCGGTCTGGGCGGTGCCAATACTGACCGCCGTGCCGATGAATTCCGACAGCATCAAAAAGCCGATCAAAAATGCAGGAAACTGCCCGCCGCCGGTGGTGTAGTTATTGGCACTGCGAGAGTGCCGGCGAACACCGAAACTGATCAGCGCAAGGCTGAGCATGTAGATGCCGGTGATGGAAAGGACGATCCAGGAAGAAGTGGACTGCATGTTTGTCACCCGATCAACGTGTTGAAGGTCGAAGGGGATACCGCCGAAACGCTTTCGCATGTGCGGATCATATGTATATCCTCTAGGTATTATTGTAATTGCAGATAGTTTCCTCTCCTGTGTTTTCGGTCGTCTAATATTGAGTAAGTATGGTTTGGTACTTAGAAGGTATTGTGGGGGACAGTTGCTTCTCTCAAATCAAGGCCGCCGATTTCGCCGAGTACGCAATGCCGTTCACTCAAGGATTGTCGACTGACTTTTTCAGGGAGCCGTGGAGCAGAGGGGAGGGTGGCTGAGTAGTTCTGGCCAGCGGCGAGCCCAGTCGCTTTCATGGCCCATGCCCGGCACGATATGGCTGTGCGCGCATCCACTGGCAGTGGCGCTGACAAACCGTTGCGCGATCACCGGTGGCACGACGCTGTCATCGGCACCACTGAAATGAAGCTGCGGAATCGACGCGACCTGGCGTGCAACATCGATGGCATTGAGCGACTCAGGCATCGCCGACACCTGATGCAGGCGGTTGACTTCGACAGGGTCGAGGTTACCGGCCACGGTGCGCAGCGAGGCGATATCGTGACGTCTGGCGGCGATCAACACCACCAGTGCACCACCGCCCGAATAGCCGACCAAATGGATGCGCTGACCGGGTACTCGTGCGGCGTAGTGCGTGACTGCCTGGTCCATTGCGGCGACCACCTCCTCTGAAAAACGCCTGTGGGTCCAGTAGGCTTTTTCACAGCGTGGGTTGACCGCCAGCGGCGTGAATTGACAGGGGCGTGCCAGGTACACGACGTTGGGTGCCGGGTCTGCCACCGCCAACGCCAGGCCCTCGGCCTGATGCGGTGTCGGATTTTCAGACGGCACGGTACGCGAGCGCCAGGCCATGCCGTCGCCCTCGATGTAGAGGGTCAGCGGCAGGTCTGGACGGGTTATCCGGTAAAAGCTGGTCAGCACAAAGCTGTCGGTATCGACCTGGTCACGCCGCAAGTTACCGGTGTGCGCCAGGGTTTCGGCGTGCCGGTTCGGATCGGCGCAACCTGTGAGGATTCCGAGCAGCGCACACACGCAGGCGAACACCGTTAGCAGGCGCTGTGCCAGCGCCGCCAACAGCGGTCCGAGCTGTTCGGCATGCGCGCGACAGCGACCTTTCGAGGTTTTGTAGAGGGGCTGCCGCATTTGATTGACGCTCGCGGTGCGCACCACGCGTTGGGTCTTGTGGAAGTCCATGCAGGCCTCATTCCAAGGCAGGTCAATGAAGTCGATCAAGCGCTTCGCCTGTCCTTCCAGATCGTCGACCACCGCTCCGTAGTCCACTTAAATAAAGGATTCGACGGGTAGCATCTGGCGCCAGTGAACCCTCAAGCTCTGGTAGTCGCGATAGAACTGCCCCAATTCGGCGTGGTCGTAGCTGAACAGTTGCTCACCGCCGAATTGCTTGTTGTAACAGGATAGGCAGGTATCGACCGGATTGCGGCGGTAGTGAATGATGCATGCACCGGGCAAGATCAACGGAATCAGGCCGGCATAGACAAAATTGCCCGGCATCTTGTCGACCAGGCGATCCCGACCGTCGGCCAGGAAGTGAGTCACACAAATCCAGCGGAGATAAGACGATGCGATTCATGATTATTGTGAAAGCCAGCCAGGATTCCGAAGCCGGCGTGATGCCCACCAAAGAATTGTTGACCGCAATGGGCAACTACAACGAAGAGCTGGTCAAGGCCGGCATCCTCATCGGCGGCGAAGGCCTGCACCCCAGCAGCAAAGGCACCCGCGTGCGCTTCTCGGGCGAGAAGCGCACGGTCATCGACGGCCCGTTTGCCGAAACCAGGGAACTGGTCGCCGGCTACTGGCTGTGGCAGGTGAAGTCGAAGCAGGAAGCCATCGACTGGGTCAAACGCTGCCCCAACCCGATGCCGGGTACGGACGCCGAGATCGAGATTCGCCAGGTGTTTGAGGCGGAGGATTTCGGCGCCGAGTTCACACCGCAACTGCGCGAGCAGGAAGAGCGTGTGTGGGCACAGGCGAAAGAGCAAGCGAAGAAGTGCTAATACAGATTCCGCATCTGCGTGATCGCTCAGGCCAGGGGTCGTGGTCTGCTCCTGATTACCTAAAATTTCCTTCAACCCAAAAAACGGGCGACCCTGAGGTCGCCCGTTTTTTATGGCGCAATCTGCGCCTGCAAGCGTCGCCCGACGACGTCCATTAAATCGCAGCCATCGCGCAGCGGGATGGCCAGCACCCGCGCGAAGTCGTGCAGCAGCGCGGCGTCGCTGTGAGTCTCCCCGCGCAGGGCGAGGTTTTCCAGCAGTTGGGTCACGGTGCGGATACGGTAGGCCGCGGTTTCGTGCAGTACGTCGAGGGGCGCTTCGGTGTCGATCACCAGGGAAGGGATGGTGCAGTCCAGGCCGGTGATGGCCATGTATCGAGCCATGGGCAAAACTCCATTCGATAAAACAGCGCCACCACTCAGTGGCGGGAGGTTGGCTCGACCCCGGACGCCTGCGCATCGGGCGGGTCGAGGTTGTCCAGCGCTCTGTTCACCAACAACTCGCTCAGCACGACCATCTGCTGAATCGCCAGCGCGACATTGCGGCGAGAGCCTTCAAGCTTGAAGGCCAGGTCAGTGCTCATGACGTTGAGCGACGCGAGCGTCTCACAGGCGTGAACCAACAACGTTTCAGTATCGACGTCGGGGGCAACGGCGAAGATAGTGCCTGGACGCTTGTCGAGCTTCGGTTGATCGAGGGGGGATTGCAGGTGGTAATCGAGGGCGCGCTCGGCGGCTTCGTGGAGTTTGCTGGAATCGGGGGCGTCGGAGGTGGAAAGGTTTGGGATTTCGGGAGGGTCGGGGGTGATTTTTTTCACGGGTAAAGCTCCTTTAGCAATTCAATGAACTGCCAATCTCACTTCCACATGAGGGTGGCAGCTGTACGCAGGTGTGGAAGACCGGGGCTAAAGGAACCCGGCGCACTCGAAAGTGCCCCGCGCACAGCTGCCATAACACAATGATGCAGGCATAAAAAAACGCCAACATGTGTTTATGGGCGCTTGAACGCCTTTAGCTACAGAACGGACTTCCACATCCGGTCGCTGATTTTGCAGCGACCCGCGAAGATTATCTTCGTGGGTCATCCTGCGCAAGTTCACCCAAGGCGTTATAGGTTGCAGGAAACGTCTGAAGCTCACAGATTGCGACTAATCGGGACTGTCAGATTTTTTGTGTCCGACCCAGCGACGAGCCCACCGTCAAATCCGTAATCAACGTCGGCTGCAACCCTGCATCAAACAGCGCAAACCCAGCCGCCACTCGCTCCTGCGCGGGGATCACCTAAACCCCAGATACAACGAAGCCCGCACAAGGCGGGCTTCGTTGGTGCTTCGTTGGTGCTTCGTTTGGTGGGCCGGGGTAATTTGAATCTGCTCGGTAGCCTATTGATTTATAACATTAATATCGGGTTTGATTTTTTAGTTGGAATACCGTGCGAAATTGCACAAGTGCTATGGCACTCATCACTCAGAAGCGAGCGCGGCGTCCCCCCGTAGCTGTTGGGTGTCAGCGGTCGTCTGGCGACCCACCTTGAACCATGCGGCGTACAGCGCCGGGACGAAGAAGATCGTCAGTAGCGTCGCCACGGTAAGGCCGCCCATGATCGCAATTGCCATCGGTCCCCAGAACACACTGCGCGTTAGCGGGATCATTGCAAGCACGGTGGCCAGCGCCGTCAGCATCACTGGACGGGCCCGGTGAATGGCGGCATCCAGCACGGCATTCCACGGGTCGCGCCCTTCGGCGATCTCGGTTTGCACCTGGTCGATCAGGATCACCGAGTTGCGCATGATCATGCCACCCAGTGCGATGATGCCGAGGATCGCGACGAAGCCCAGCGGCGACTGGAACACCAGCAGCGCCGGCACCACGCCGATCAGGCCGAGCGGTGCAGTCAGCATCACCATCCACATGCGGGAAAAGTTCTGCAGTTGCAGCATCAGCAGCAACAGGATGGTGATCAGCATCAGCGGGGCCACGGCGAGCAGCGCCTTGTTGGCCTTGTCACTTTCCTCAACCGCTCCGCCCACGTCTATGCGATAGCCCGTCGGCAGCTTGGCTTCGATGTCCTTAAGCAACGGCTGGATCTCCTGCGTCACCGATACACCTTGCTCGCCATCCTTCACGTCGGCACGCACCGTGATCGCCATGTCGCGGTTGCGGCGCCACAGCACCGGCTCTTCCAGCTCAGAGCGCAGCTGTGCGACTTGCGACAGTGGCACCACCGTGCCCTGGCGCGTGTAGAGGTTGATGTCTTTCAGTGTGTCGAGGCTCAAGCGCTCTTCAGGCACGGCACGGGCCACGATGTCGATCAGGTCCTCGTGCTCACGCAGCTGCGACAGGGTTGCGCCGTTCATCACGGTCTGGGTCGCCAGTGACACGTCAGCCGGCGTGAGGCCAAGCGCGCTCGCCTTGTCCTGATCAAGTTCCACTTTCAGCGTGCGCACCGGGTCGTTCCAGTCGAGTTGGAGGTCGCGCACCTTCGGACTGGCCCCGACCACCTTCTCCACATCGCGGGCGATCTGGCGCACCACCTGGGTATCGGGGCCGACGACGCGGAACTGCACCGGGTAACCGACGGGCGGCCCCAGCTCAAGCCGGGTTACCCGCACCCACGCCTGCGGGAACTGCTGGTCGGCCGCGGCCATCAACCGCGCACGCACCCGCTCGCGGGCATCCAGATCCTTGGTCATCACAACGAACTGGGCAAATCCAGGATTCGGCAACTCGGGGTTGAGCGAGAGATAGAAGCGCGGTGCGCCGGCGCCGGTGTAGGCGGTGAAGTACTTGACTTCCTCGTCCTTCGACAGCTGCGCCTCCATCCGCTTCACCTGCTCAGTGGTCGCCGCGAAGGACGAACCTTCTTTCATGCGCAGGTCGACGACCAGCTCAGGGCGCGAACTGTTGGGGAAGAACTGCTGGGGCACAAACTTCATGCCGGCCAGAGCAAGCGCCAGGGCGCCAAACGTTGCGCCGATGACAACCCAGCGACGCTCAATGGCGGTGTCGATCAGACCGCGCAGCTTGCGGTAGAAACTCGAGTCATACGGATCGCCGGCATGCTGGTGCTTGCCGAAGTCATTGGGCAGCATCTTGACCGCCAGGTACGGCGTGAAGATACCCGAGCAGATCCACGAGAACAGCACCGCGGCGCCGACGATCCAGAAAATGCCACCCGCGTACTCGCCGGTGGTGGACTTCGAGAGGCCGATGGGCAAGAAGCCCACGACGGTGATTAGTGCACCGGTCAGGCGCGGCATGGCGGTGGACTGGTAGGAGAACGCGGCCGCCTTCACGCGGTCCATGCCGGCCTCCATCTTCACCACCATCATTTCGATAGCGATGATCGCGTCATCGACCAGCAGGCCAAGAGCAATGATCAGTGAGCCGAGCGAGATCCGCTCAAGGTTCCAGCCCATTGCCAGCATCACCAACGCCACGCCACCCAACACCAGCGGCACCGAGGTCGCGACCACAAGGCCTGTGCGCCATCCCAGACTGGCCAGGCTCACCGCGATCACGATGATCAGCGCCTCCATCAGCGACCGCTCGAAGTCCCAGATCGCGTCCTTCACAGTGGAGGGCTGGTCGGCCACGCGCTCCAGTTCCACGCCGTGCGGCAGCTCGGACTGGATCTTGTCGACCGCTGTCTCCATCGCTTTGCCGAGGTCTACGATATTGCCGTCGTTGGTCATCGTGATGCCAAGCATCAGCACCGGCTGGCCATTGTGGCGGACCGTGTAGGTTGGCGGGTCCTCAAAGCCACGCGAGACGGTCGCGATGTCGCCGAGCTTGATCAGCCGGCCGCCCGCGGCGATGGGCACGTTGCGGATAGCCTCTTCGCTGGCGAACTGGCCGCTCACGCGCACCATGACGCGGTCGCCGTTGGTGTCGATCTGGCCTGCGGGCAACAGGGCGTTCTGGCTCTTGAGGCTTTCGGCGATGGCCAGCGGTGTAATGCCCAGCGCTGCCAGGCGTTCGTGCGAGAACTCGACGTAGACACGCTTGGCCTGCTTGCCGATGACATCGATCTTCTTGACCATCGGTACCTTCAGCATGCGGCGCTTGATGTCCTCGGCCGCGTCCGACAGGTCGGCGTGGCCGACGCCGTCACCCTTGACCGCGTACATCAGGCCATACACGTCGCCGTACTCGTCGTTTACGATCGGGCCAATCACGCCGTCAGGCAGCTCACGGCTCAGGTCGTTGAGTTTCTTGCGCGCCTGGTACCAGGCCTCGCGCTGGTCGGCCTTGGAGGTGCCGCCGCGCACGGTGAGCGTCATGCCAGCGTAGCCTTGTCGCGCGTAGGTGACCACCTTCTCGAAGTTGTCGATCTGCTCGAATTTCTTCTCCATGCGATTGAGGACCTGGTCTTGCATCTGCTGGGCAGTTGCGCCCGGCCAGATGACGATCGCGGTCATGGAGGGCACGGAAAAGTTCGGATCCTCGAGCTGACCGAGCCTGGTGAAGCTGAAGGCGCCGGCCACTGCGACAATGAGGAGCATGAACAGGACGATGGCGCGATGACGCAGCGCCCAGTCGGTGAGGTTGAAATTGTTCATCGGGCGGCCTGCTGCGTGGTGTTTGCGTCAACAATCGCCGCGCCGGGCAACGCGACCTTCAGTCCGGACGTCATCTTCTGGACCCCGGCAGTGACGACCAATACGCCGGCCTGCGGCCCGGAGACGAGCACCTCGTCGTTGCGGTAGCCCCAAACGGCCACGCGCTCCAGTTCGACGGTGCCTACCGGATCCTTGCCCGCGGGTGTGACCACCCACAGCGCTGGCTGGCCGCCACTTTGCGTCAGTGCCGTGGCCGGCACCGCCGCCACGGAGATACTTGTCATCATGCGCTCGGCCGTTACCGTGGCAGTGGCGCCCAGCGGCAGCGCCTGCACCGGCTTAAGCCGCGCGCGATAGGTGCGCGTCTGCGCCGCGGCCTGTGGCGACAACTCGCGCAGCGTGACATCGAAGGTCTCGTTTGGCGCACTGGCCAGCGAGGCCTTGAAACGCGCCTCCTTGAAGACTGACAGCTGATCCTCGGGCACATCGACGACGATCTCGGATTCATCCGGATTCGCAATCGAGACAACCGGTTGGCCCTCCGCCACGATTTGCCCCGCCTCAAAGCGCACAGTAGTGACGACGCCGCTTCGAGAGGCGCGCAGCACGGTGTATTTGAGCCGGTTGCGCGCGAGCTCAAGCTTTCGCGCCTCGGCCTCGGCGGTCGCATGCGCGGTCTGGGCATTGGTATGCGCACGCTCGTCGTCGGCCGCACTGACCGAGCCGTCAACCTTTAGCGCGGTCAGGCGCTGGCGGTCCGAGTCGGCCTGATGCGTCTGCTCGACGGCAACCGCCCACTGTTGCTGCGACGCTTGCTCAGCGAGGCGGTAGTCGCTGTCATCCAGCGCAGCCAGTATGTCGCCTTCGTGCACAAACTGGCCTACATCGACCTTGCGCTGGGCGACCTTGCCGCCCACGCGGAAGGCCTGGTCGACTTCATGCCGCGACTGTACGGTGCCCACGTAGCGACTGATGTCGCGGGCATTGTCATAGTTGATTTCAACGGTGCGTACTGGCCGTGGTGCCTGCACGGTGGGCTGGTCCGGGCTACACGCGGACAGCATGACGGCGACGGCCAAGGCGCCGGCCGCAGTAAGGGAGGTTTTCAAGGCGGTTCCTCTTTGAAAAACGACAGATTCTTAGGAAAGTGGTGGCCGGTCGGCTGCGGTGGAGGTGGCGGGTTGTTCGAACACCTGCCAGCCCCCGCCCAGTGCCTTGTAGAGCTGCACGCTGTCGAGCAGCAGGCGGGTGTTGCTGTCGTTGGCGTTCAGGCGTGCCGCCAGGCGCGCCCGCTGCGAATCCAGCAGCGGCAACAGATCAATCTGCCCTCTATCGTAGAGCGACTGCGCGTGACTCAGCGCAGCCTCCGCGGACTCGGTGGCCGACTGCAACGACTCGGCGCGGTGGCGCTCTTGCGCCTGCGTGACGAGGGCGTTCTCCACATCCTCGAGCGCCCGTACGATGCCGTCCTCAGCGCGCAGTAGTGCCTCACGCTGGCCGCTCTCGGCGACCTCGTTGATCGCGCGCGTGCGCCCGGCGTTGAAGATCGGCATGGTGAGCAGACCCGCCACGTTGGTGAAGCGGGCGGCGCCGAAGTCCAGACCGTTCATCTCAAGGCCCTGCCGGCCGTAGGATGCACCAAGGAACAGCCGCGGAAACCACTCAGCCGCGGCTTCTTTACGGCGCGCATTGGCGGCATCGAGCTGCGCCATCAACGCCAATACATCAGGCCGGCGCTCTAGCAGGGTGGCGGGCTGCCCCTGCCGGGCCTCGGGGGCCACCGCGTTGCCAGGCGAGGGCTGGATGCTCGTGGCATTAAAGGCCTGGTCACCGATCAGCACTGCGATGCGGTGCCGCGATACGGCTGCCAGCGTTTCCAACGGCGGGATCTGCGCGCGCGCCGATTCGGCATCGGTCTGCGCGCGCTCGACGTCGAAGGAGGTTGCCAGCCCTGCACGGTGGCGCGCGGTAACCAGGCGCAGTGTCTCGTCCTGCGCCGTAGAGATCGCGCGTAATGTTTCGGCCTGGCGCAGTGCGCCGACCAGTGTGAAGTAGTTGCTGGCGACGTCGCTCATCACCAGCAGGCGCACGCCGCGCACGCCGTGCTCCGCGGCCAGTGCCTCGGCC
>NZ_JBWKVA010000027.1:0-89049 GCF_059421425.1 Pseudomonas sp. GW821-FHT02H09 | reverse complement strand
GTCCCCTAGGGGACTCGAACCCCTGTTACCGCCGTGAAAGGGCGGTGTCCTAGGCCACTAGACGAAGGGGACGCAAACCCTTCTATACATCTGATCAGGCTGAGTCTGATCGATTCAAGGCCGGTGTGGCCAGACCTTGAACTGTAAAATTGGTGGAGCTAAACGGGATCGAACCGTTGACCTCTTGCATGCCATGCAAGCGCTCTCCCAGCTGAGCTATAGCCCCTCGTCGGTGAGGACGGGGCGAATCTTAAGGGCGTATTGGGAAGCTGTCAAATTCTTTTTCAACAATTTTCAATATTTTTTGTCGGCATAACAATCACTTACCGCCCTCCCCTAGAGAATCCGGGGAGGGCATCCACTCTGTAGCAGCTGCCGAAGGCTGCGTTGGACCATGAAGTGCTCCTGAATCGGGCGTCCTGCCCTTTATCAGTAAATTGAGTCGAGGCCATTTAAGGGCCGCTTCGCAGCCCAACGCAGCCTGCGGCAGCTGCTACAGAGGGAACGTGCCGACTCAGCCGTCTCAGGCGATAGCGCCCAGGAGTTTTTCCCACTCCTTGTTTTCCTTCTTCGACACACCACCGAGCAAGTCGATGGCCTGGCGCAGGCGGAAACGCGTCAGGTCCGGACCGAGGATTTCCATCGCATCGAGCACCGACACCGAGCTGGCCTGGCCAGTGATGGCAGCGAACATCAGCGGCATGGCGTCACGCAGCTTCAGCTCCAGGGACTCGACCACGGCCTGAATGGTCGCGGTGATGCTGTCCTTCTCCCACTGACGCAGGCTTTCCAGCTTCCACAGGATCAGTTGCATCAGCTGACGCACCTGGTCGCCCGAGAGCTTCTTGGACTCGAACAGCCTGGCATCCGGCGTCACGCCACCGGCGAAGAAGAACCCGGCCAACGGCGCGATCTGGCTGAAGGTCTCAACCCGACCCTGCACGTGCGGTGCGATCTTCATCATGTATTCAGGATTCAGCGCCCAGGTCTGCACGCGACTGGCGAACTCTGCCACCGGCAGATCACGCAGCCACTGGCCGTTGAGCCAGGACAGCTTCTCGATGTCGAAGATCGGCCCGCCCAGGGAAACCCGCGACAGGTCGAAGTTGTCGACCATTTCCTGCAGTGAGAACTTCTCGCGCTCGTCCGGCATTGACCAGCCCATACGACCCAGGTAGTTGAGCATCGCTTCCGGCATGAAGCCCATGCGCTCGTAGAAGGTCACCGAGGTCGGGTTCTTGCGCTTGGACAGCTTGCTCTTGTCCGGGTTACGCAGCAGCGGCATGTAGCACAACTGCGGTTGTTCCCAGCCGAAGTATTCGTAAAGCAGGATCAGTTTCGGCGCCGAGGGCAGCCACTCTTCGCCGCGCAGGACGTGGGTGATGCCCATCAGGTGATCGTCGACCACGTTGGCAAGGAAGTAGGTCGGCAAGCCGTCGGTCTTCATCAGCACTTGCATGTCCATGCGATCCCATGGGATCTCGACATCGCCACGGAGCATGTCCGGTACCACGCAGACGCCTTCTGTCGGCACCTTCATGCGGATCACGTGGGGCTCGCCAGCGGCCAGGCGGGAGGCGACTTCTTCTTTGGAGAGCAACAGCGCACGGCCGTCGTAGCGTGGGGTTTCTCCGCGGGCCATTTGCTCGGCGCGCATCTGGTCCAGTTCGTCGCTGGTGCAGAAGCACGGGAAGGCATGGCCCAGGTCGACCAGCTGCTGGCAGTACTTCTGGTAGATATCACCGCGCTCGCTCTGGCGATACGGGCCGTGCGGGCCGCCGACATCCGGACCTTCGCTCCAGTCGATGCCCAGCCAGCGCAAGGCATCGAAGATCTGCTGTTCGGACTCTCGGGTCGAACGCAATTGATCGGTGTCTTCGATCCGCAGGATGAACTCACCGCCATGCTGCTTGGCAAAGCAGTAGTTGAACAAAGCGATGTAGGCGGTGCCGACGTGGGGATCCCCGGTTGGCGATGGCGCGATGCGAGTGCGGACGGTGGTCATGGCATGTCTCGGAAAGAATATAAAAAGCGGAGATGAAACAAGGGGCGAATGGTAACAGGCGACACCGACCCGGCTCCAGTGAGCAGGGCATTTAAGCCAAGGTTGAGGCTACAAACCGCTCTAAAGCAGCTGAATGGCCGATTATCAGCAACCGGCATTTACCCCCCGCTGGCTATATGCCAGATTCGCCCCCCCTGTTAAATTTCCTTACACCTATCGACTACAGTCTGCCCATGCCTGCCCCACTCAAGCGTCGCCTGCTTACTTTTCTGTCGATCGTCCTGCTGATCGCACTGAGCCTCTTCGCCCAGTGGTTCTTCAAGGGACGATTTTATGAAAGCACCGATAACGCCTATGTCCAGGGCGAAATCACTCGCGTGTCCAGCCAACTGGGCGCACGCATCGACGAAGTGCTGGTGCGCGACAACCAGCACGTGGAACAAGGCGAACTTCTGATCAGACTCGAAGGCGCTGACTTCCATCTCGCCGTCGACCGCGCCAACGCCACGCTGGCCACCCGCGAGGCGGAACGCCTGCAAGCCCAGAGCAAGCTGACCCAACAGGCGAGCCTGATCGCCGCCAGCCAGGCACAGGTTGCGTCCAGCCAGGCCAGCCTCGGACGTTCACAGATCGACCTGTCCCGCGCGCAGACCCTGCGTAAACCAGGTTATGTCTCGGAAGAACGGGTCACCACCCTCTCCGCCGACAACCATATCGCCCGTTCGCAAGTGGCCAAGGCCCAGGCTGACTTGCAAGCCCAGCGCCAGCAGGTCAACGCCCTCAGCGCCGAGATCAAACGCCTCGACGCGCAGATCGCCAACGCCAAAACCGACCTGGCTCAGGCCGAGCTGAACCTGGCCCGCAGTGAAATCCATGCACCGATCAGCGGCCTGATCGGCCAGCGCGCAGCCCGCAACGGCCAATATGTGCAGGCCGGCGCCTACTTGCTGTCGATCGTGCCGGATCAGGACATCTGGATTCAGGCCAACTTCAAGGAAACCCAGATCGGCCACATGAAGCCCGGGCAAAAAGCCGAGCTGACTTTCGATGCTTATGGCGACACACCGATCGAGGCCCGAGTCGACAGCCTGTTCGCCGCCTCTGGCGCGCAGTTCAGTCTGCTGCCGCCGGACAACGCCACTGGCAACTTCACCAAGGTGGTTCAGCGCATCCCGGTCAAACTGACCTTCGCCGCTGATAATCCGCTGCGCGGCAAAATTCGCCCGGGCATGTCGGTCACCGTCAAAGTCAACATCAAAGCCGACGCTGACGCAGAAAATGGCCGGTGATCAACTGATCCGTCCGGTCGGTGAACCGACCCGGCGCGACTGGATTGCGGTGATGAGCGCGATGCTCGGTGCCTTTATGGCGGTGCTCGACATCCAGATCACCAACTCCTCGCTCAAGGATATTCAGGGCGCGCTGTCGGCCACTCTTGAAGAAGGCTCGTGGATTTCCACCTCGTACCTGGTGGCGGAGATCATCATGATCCCCCTCACCGCCTGGCTGGTGCAGCTGCTGTCCGCACGACGACTGGCGGTATGGGTCTCGCTGGGCTTTCTGGCGGCCTCATTGCTGTGCTCCATCGCCTGGAGCCTGGAGAGCATGATCGTCTTTCGTGCCTTACAAGGCTTCACCGGCGGCGCGCTGATTCCGCTGGCGTTCACTCTGACGCTGATCAAGCTCCCCGAACACCACCGCGCCAAAGGCATGGCCATGTTCGCCATGACTGCAACCTTCGCTCCATCCATCGGCCCGACCATCGGCGGCTGGCTCACCGAAAACTGGGGCTGGCAATACATCTTCTACATCAACGTCCCGCCCGGTCTGATCATGATCGCCGGGTTGCTCTATGGCCTGGAGAAAAAGGAAGCCCACTGGGAACTGCTGAAAAGCACCGACTACACCGGCATTCTTACACTTGGCATCGGCCTGGGCTGTTTGCAGGTTTTTCTTGAAGAAGGCCATCGCAAAAACTGGCTGGAATCGAATCTGATCGTCACCCTGGGCAGCATCGCGCTGTTGAGCCTGATCACCTTTGTGATCGTGCAGATCTCCAAGCCTGACCCGCTGATCAATCTTGGCATCCTGCGTAACCGCAACTTCGGTCTGTCGAGCATCTCCAGCCTGGGGATGGGTGTCGGGCTGTACGGATCGATTTATCTGTTGCCGCTGTATCTGGCTCAGATCCAGAGCTACAACGCCTTGCAGATCGGCGAAGTGATTATGTGGATGGGCGTGCCGCAGCTGTTTCTGATCCCGCTGGTGCCCAAGCTGATGAAGTTCATCCCGCCCAAATTGCTGTGCACTTTGGGATTCGGACTATTCGGGCTGGCGAGTTTCTTGTCGGGCGCACTCAACCCGGACTTTGCCGGACCGCAGTTCAATCAGATCCAGCTCATCCGTGCCATGGGCCAGCCGCTGATCATGGTAACCATTTCGTTGATCGCCACTGCCTATATCCTGCCGCAGGACGCAGGGTCTGCTTCGAGCCTGTTCAACATCCTGCGCAACCTCGGTGGTGCGATCGGGATCGCCCTCCTCGCCACACTGCTCGACGCCCGAACCAAGACCTACTTCGACTATTTGCGAGAGTCCATCGTCCCGAGCAACCCACAGGTCGCCGAGCGTATTGCGATACTGACCGATAAATTCGGCAATGAGACCGCAGCGCTAGGCAAACTCAGCGAGATCGCCCATCAACAGGCGTCGATCATGGCCTACAACGATGCCTTTCATTTTGTCGGGATTGCATTGGGGATCAGCATGCTGGCGATTCTGCTGACCAAGGCATTGCCGGCGGGGATCAAGACTGGGGAAGCGCACTGACACCGAGTTAGTGATCGTTCCCACGCCGGGAATGCCACCCCGGACGCTCCGCGTCCGCTCTGGATGTGACGCGCAGCGTCACTGGATGCATTCCCACGCAGAGCGTGGGAACGATCGACCTCTATTATCAAACCACCATCAACCGTTCGCGCAGTTTGGCGATCTCGTCGCGCATTTGCGCAGCGGCTTCAAACTCAAGGTCTCGCGCCAACTGGTACATCTTCTCTTCGAGCTGGCGAATACGCTTGGAGATTTCGCTCGGCGAGCGCAGTTCGTTTTCGTACCTGGCGCTTTCCTCGGCAGCTTTGGCCATGCCTTTGCGCTTTTTGCTGCGCGAACCCGGCACGGTAGCGCCTTCCATGATGTCGGCAACGTCCTTGAACACGCCTTTGGGGGTAATGCCGTTGGCCAGGTTGAAGGCAATTTGCTTCTCGCGACGGCGCTCGGTCTCGCCAATCGCCCGCTCCATCGAACCGGTGATCCGGTCAGCGTAGAGAATCGCCCGCCCATTGAGGTTACGCGCTGCACGACCAATGGTCTGAATCAGTGAGCGCTCGGAACGCAGGAAGCCCTCCTTGTCCGCATCGAGAATCGCCACGAGTGACACCTCGGGCATGTCCAGACCTTCACGCAGCAGGTTGATCCCCACCAGCACATCAAACGTCCCCAGGCGCAAATCACGAATGATTTCGACCCGCTCCACCGTATCGATGTCCGAGTGCAGATAACGCACTCGCACGCCATGGTCGGCCAGATAATCGGTGAGGTCTTCGGACATACGTTTGGTCAGTGTGGTCACCAGCACCCGCTCTTCCAGTGCCACACGCTTGTTGATTTCCGAGAGCAAATCATCGACTTGAGTCAGCGCCGGACGAATTTCGATCTGCGGATCCACCAGACCGGTCGGCCGCACCACCTGCTCGATCACGCGACCGGCGTGCTCGGCCTCATAGTTACCCGGTGTTGCCGATACGAAAATCGTCTGCGGGCTGATGCTTTCCCATTCGTCAAAACGCATTGGCCGGTTGTCCAGCGCCGATGGAAGACGGAAACCGTATTCCACCAGGGTTTCCTTGCGCGAACGGTCGCCTTTGTACATCGCGCCGACCTGCGGCACGCTGACGTGGGATTCGTCGATCACCAGCAAGGCATCGGCTGGCAGGTAGTCGAACAAGGTTGGCGGCGCCTCGCCCGATTCACGGCCCGACAGGTAGCGTGAGTAGTTTTCGATGCCGTTGCAGTAACCCAGCTCGAGAATCATCTCCAGGTCAAAACGGGTGCGCTGCTCCAGACGCTGCGCTTCCACCAGCTTGTTATTGGAGCGCAGATATTCCAGGCGCTCCTGAAGCTCGACCTTGATCCCTTCGATGGCATCCAGCAGGGTTTCCCGTGGCGTCACGTAGTGGCTTTTCGGATAGAAGGTGAAACGCGGCAGTTTGCGGATCACTTCGCCGGTCAGCGGATCGAAGGCGGAAATCTTCTCCACTTCATCATCGAAGAGTTCGATGCGGATCGCTTCAAAATCAGATTCCGCCGGGTGGATATCAATCACATCACCGCGCACACGAAAGGTCGCACGGGCAAAGTCCATGTCATTGCGGGTGTATTGCAAGTCGGCGAGCCGGCGCAACAAGGCACGCTGATCGAGCTTGTCGCCGCGATCCACGTGCAGCACCATCTTCAAATAGGTTTCCGGACTGCCCAAGCCGTAGATGCACGAAACCGTGGTGACAATGATCGCGTCCTTGCGCTCCAGCAAGGCCTTGGTCGCGGACAACCGCATCTGCTCGATGTGATCGTTGATCGAAGCGTCTTTCTCGATAAAGGTGTCGGAAGACGGTACGTAGGCTTCAGGCTGGTAGTAGTCGTAGTAGGAAACGAAGTACTCCACCGCGTTGTTCGGAAAAAACGCCTTGAATTCCCCATACAACTGCGCCGCCAGGGTCTTGTTCGGCGCCAGCACCAGAGTCGGGCGGTTGATCTGAGCGATCACGTTGGCAATGCTGAACGTCTTGCCCGAGCCGGTCACACCGAGCAGCGTCTGGTGCGCCAGCCCGGCCTCGATACCTTCGACCATCAGGCGAATGGCTTCCGGCTGATCGCCAGCGGGCTCAAAGCGGGTGACTAGCTGGAAATCAGACATAACGTACCTCTGGTGAAGGCCTGCCCGGCAATGCCGGACAGCAACGAGAAAGACCGCAAACGACCAATGTCGCCGGGAAAAAACTGGATTGTGCTCGATGTGGAGCCAAATGCCACAGGTTTCAAGGCAAACGCCCTACATCCCCACAACCCCCTTGATGTTGCAATTTGACTAACGGTCGAGAAATAAACCGAAAAACTTGCCTTAAAAGCCCAATCGCCTGTCGCAGCGATCGGTGATGGCCTCTATACTAGCTCCCCGTTTGTGCACCGCTCTAGTGCATTCGGCTGGAGCGCTACACGTCCCTCCACACTCCATTCAGAGCCGCCGTAATAATGAGCCTGTTCTCCGCTGTCGAAATGGCACCACGCGATCCAATCCTGGGCCTCAACGAAGCATTCAACGCTGACACCCGCACTGACAAAGTCAACCTGGGGGTTGGTGTTTACTGCAACGAGGAGGGGCGAATTCCACTCCTGCGAGCCGTTGTCGAAGCCGAGACGATTCGCGCCGCTCAACATGCTTCCCGTGGCTACCTGCCGATCGACGGCATTGCCGCCTACGACCAGGCCGTGCAAAAGCTGCTGTTCGGTAAAGACTCGCCACTGCTCGCGGCTGGCCGGGTTGTCACCACCCAGTCCGTCGGCGGTACCGGCGCGCTGAAAATCGGTGCTGACTTCCTCAAGCAACTGCTGCCGAACGCTGTCGTTGCCATCAGCGACCCAAGCTGGGAAAACCACCGCGCGCTGTTCGAAACCGCCGGTTTCCCGGTTCAGAACTATCGCTACTACGACGCCGCGACTCACGACGTAAACCGCACTGGCCTGCTGGAAGACCTGAACGCCCTGCCAGCCGGCTCGATCGTTGTGCTGCACGCTTGCTGCCACAACCCGACTGGCGTCGACTTGAGCCCGGCTGACTGGAAAAACGTTCTGGACGTGGTCAAGGCGAAAAACCTCGTACCGTTCCTCGACATGGCCTACCAGGGCTTTGGCGACGGCATCGACGAAGACGCCGCTGCTGTGCGCCTGTTCGCCGAGTCGGGCCTGAACTTCTTCGTTTCCAGCTCGTTCTCCAAGTCGTTCTCCCTGTACGGCGAGCGTGTTGGCGCGCTGTCGATCGTCAGCGAATCGAAAGAAGAAAGCGCGCGCGTACTGTCGCAAGTCAAACGCGTGATTCGCACCAACTACTCCAACCCGCCGACCCACGGTGCAGCCATTGTTGCCGCCGTACTGAACAGCCCTGAGCTGCGCGCCCAGTGGGAACAGGAACTGGCCGAGATGCGTCTGCGCATTCGCGGCATGCGCACGCAGATGGTCGATCTGCTGGCGAAAAACGCGCCTGACCGCGACTTCAGCTTCGTCGGTCGTCAGTGTGGCATGTTCTCCTACTCCGGCCTGACCGTTGAGCAGGTTACCCGCCTGCGCACCGAGTTCGGCATCTATGCACTGGACACCGGCCGCATCTGCGTCGCCGCGCTGAACCAGAGCAATATCGATGTGGTGACCAAGGCCATCGTTCAGGTGATCTAAGCCACACGCGACAAAACGAAAAGGGGAAGCCGTTTGGCTTCCCCTTTTCGTTGCTGCCCAGAAAATCAACAGCGTGGCGCACATGCGCTCTAGACTGATGGTCTAGCGCCCTGCCTATTCGAGATATCTTATGAAAAACGATGATTTACGCGCTGACCGCGATGAAGACCTGGATCACTTCGTGCCGCGCAACCAGACCAAACGCAGCAGCGGACTGGTGTGGCAGGTTGCCTTGGGCGTGTTTCTCGGTGGCCTGGCCCTGTGGCTGGTGCAACTGGCTGCCACCTCGCTGTACGCCAAGTTCATGCTCGGCACCTTTACCTTCGGCGGATAAGGTCGATCAGCCCGCCAGTTCGGTCGAACGCTGACTGGCGGCGTCGTCAAAGGCCACATACAGCGATTCGGCGACCTGGCTTTTGATCGCCTTGGTGCTTTCCAGCCCCAACACAAAGCCTTCGGCCTTGCCGCCAGCACGATTCAGGTCCTCGGCAGAACCGGCCTGAATGATCGCCTCGAAAAGCTTCTCGACGTGCGGGCCAACACCTTTGGGCAGGCTGATCTGGGCAATGCTCATGCGCTCACCGCCACAGGCTGTGAAACGCAAAACACTTGTTGATGGGTCATGACACGTACCTTTTCGGCTGGGGGCCGGCAGCGCGTGAAACCACTTCCGGGGCGTCATGGTAGACCTCTGCCTGCCTTCTGGTAACCGCCAATCGCGTTTTGCCTGGCCAGCCATCCCCTGACCCGACTTGAAAAGCATCGAAGATGCCAAGCGGTACTTGACTTCTCCTTTTTAATCAGTAACATAGGCCACATTCCGCGATAGCTCAGTTGGTAGAGCAAGTGACTGTTAATCACTGGGTCCCTGGTTCGAGTCCAGGTCGTGGAGCCAGACAAGGTTCCAGAGAAGGCTTCCAAAATCTCTGAAACTCCCGAAAAACCCGCCTTCTTTTGGCGGGTTTTTTCGTTTTCGGCAACTACCTCATCGTTGGCCTCGCCGATGCGCGCCGCAAGCGCTTGGTGGTCAAGCGAATGCTGGCGGATGGCATTGACCCCATAGGAGCCAAGAACCAAGCCAAGACGGACGCTCTGATCAAAGGCCGCACCTTTGAAAGCGTTGCCCTCGGCTGGCACACGGAAATGTCAGCCAAGTGGGCACCGGACTATTCCAAGACAGGGATGAGTCGCCTCAAAACCCACCTCTTCCCGCTGATCGGCGCCCGTGCAATTGTCGACCTCGATACCCACGACCTTATGCAGCCCCTGGAAGCGATTAAGAAGCGCGGGACGATAGACGTCGCTTTAAGGGTACAAAACTACCTGCAGAGCATCATGCGCGAGGCAAAGCGCCTCCGGCTTATCACCGTAAACCCTGCTTACGACCTCGTAGGCTCGATCAAAGCCTCGCGAGTCGTCCACCGCGCCCCGCTTTATCCTTATCGCGCTTGCCTGAATTGCAGGAACGGATCGGACCGCAAGCGCTGAAAGATCTATTTGGCAGCGGGCATTACGGCACGGTCAAAGCGCACAGTGATCGGTGGCAGGCGTTTGTACGCTGGTGTCGCTCGGAGGATGGACCAGGGTTTAACGATGCGCGACTAATTGATCGGCAGACCTTGCTGACTACGCCATATATCTGCGTCACCAAGTTGAACAAGGTTTTTTGAGACGATCCAGGCACGCAGGTATCAAGCAACATGAGTGTTCGCTGCAAGCTCATACACGGGCTCAGGCTTGATCTTGAACCAGAGGGCGTACATCGCTGGCAGGAACACCAGGGTCAGCACGGTGCCGGCAAACGTACCGCCAATCAGGGTGTAGGCCAGCGTTCCCCAGAACACCGAATGGGTCAGCGGAATGAACGCCAGCATTGCCGCCAACGCCGTGAGAATCACGGGCCTCGCGCGCTGCACAGTGGCTTCGACCACGGCGTTGTGAGGCGACAGGCCGGCTTGCTCATTGGAGTGAATCTGTCCGATGAGGATCAGCGTGTTGCGCATCAGAATCCCTGACAAGGCAATCAGTCCCACCAAGGCGTTGATCCCGAACGGTTGCTGGAACAGCAGCAGAATTGGCACCACACCAATCAGGCCCAAAGGCGCGGTGGCGAACACCATCATCATTGCCGACATCGAGCGCACCTGAATAATGATGGTCAGCAACATCAGCGCGATCATGATCGGGAACAACGGTAGCAATGCCTTGTTCGCTTTACCCGACTCCTCGATCGAGCCGGCAAACTCAATCCGGTAGCCCGCCGGCAGTTTTTCGATGATGGGCTGCAACTGCGTTATAAAGGCGTTGGAGACATCGGGAGGCTGAAGACCTTCAGCCACGTCACCGCGCACAGTTATCGTCGGCGTACGATCACGACGTCGCAGAATGGGCTCCTCCATGCGCACATCCACCGCCCCTACCTGGGACAGCGACACGCGCTGCCCTTGGGCACCGGTCAGCGTGAAGGCGGCAATTTTCGACGGATCCAGACGCGTCTCTCCCGCCGAGCGAGCGACCACCTGAACCGAACGAATGTCCTCACGCACCTCGGTGACAGGCACCCCCGTGAGCAGGAATTGCAGCTGTTGCGCGACATCGGTCGAGGTCAAACCGAATGCTTGCAGGCGATCCTGATCCAGCGTGAGATGAAGTGCCGGCGCGCGCTCGCCCAAGTCGGTGTTGACGGTCCTCATCATGGGGCTGGCGGTCATGACCTCACGCACCTGCGCGGCGATATCCCGCAACACCGCGGGGTCGGCGCCCATCACCCGAAAGGCCACTGGATACGGTGAATAAGGACCAAATACCAACTGCGTCACCCGTACCCGGGCTTCAGGCGCCAAGCCATCGGCTGCGGCTTGCCTGAGGCGGAGCTTGAGCGCCTCGCGCTCTTGCTGACTCGCGGTCAGGACGACGATTTTTGCGAAGGATGGATCGGGTAGCTCAGGGGCCATCGCCAAATAGAAGCGCGGCGCACCCTGGCCAATGTAAGCGGTGACGATCTTGGCTTCCGACTGCAGAGCCAACCACGCCTCGACCTTAGCCGCGGCCGCATCAGTCTGTTCTATAGAGGTGCCGTAAGGCATCTGCACCTCAACCAGCACCTCAGGTCGGTCGGACGTTGGAAAGAACTGTTTCTTGACCACGCCCATGCCCAGAATCGCAACAACAAACAAGCCAACGACGGATGTAGCCACCAGGCCTTTGCGGCGGATCACACTGCCCAGCAGGCGCCTGAAACGCTGGTAGTTCGGTGTACCGTAAATCGCCGTATGCCCGCCTTCAGGCACCTTGATCTGCGGCAGCAGTTTGACGCCCAGGTAAGGGGTAAACACCACGGCCACCACCCAGGAAGTGATCAGCGCAATGCCAACGATCCAGAACATGTTCGCGGTGTACTCACCAGCCGTCGACTTGGCAAAACCGTTGGGCATAAAGCCGATCGCCGTCACCAACGTCCCCGACAACATCGGCGCGGCCGTGTGGCTCCAGGCATAAGCGGAGGCCTTGATTCGGTCGTAGCCCTCCTCTATCTTCACCACCATCATTTCAATGGCAATGATTGCATCGTCCACCAGCAGTCCCAGCGCCAGAATCAACGAGCCCAGGGTAATTCGATCGAAGTCTTTGCCCGTGGCCGCCATGACAATGAACACGGCCGCCAGGGTCAGCGGCACCGCCGCGGCAACCACAACGCCGACACGCCAGCCCATGCTGAGAAAACACACCAACAGCACCACGCCCAGGGCAGCAAAAAACTTCATCATGAACTCGTTGACGGATGCGCCAATATTCACCGCCTGATCCGTGACCCTGGTCAGGCTCATGCCCAAAGGCATCTGCTCGTTGATCGCTGTCGCCTCGGCCTCCAGCGACTTCCCCAGATCCAGACCGTTCCAGCCATCGCGCATGACCACGCCGAGCAACAATGCGGGCTCGCCATTGTTGCGTACCAGGAACGTCGCAGGGTCCTCATAACCGCGCTTGACCTCAGCCACATCGGACAACTTGAGGGTTCTGCCCTGCACCGTCAGTGGGGTATTACGAATCTTCTGCAGGTCATCAAACGCGCCATCCAGGCGGATGAAAACCTGTGGGCCCTTCGCTTCAACTGAGCCGGCCGGCGTTATCATGTTCTGCGTGTTCAACGCACTGAAGATGTCTCGTGCAGAAATGCCCAGTGTCGCCAGACGCTCGTAGGACAGCTCGACAAAAATGCGCTCGGGCTGTTCACCGATGATGTTGACCTTCTTCACACCCGCCACATGCAGCAGACGCTGGCGCAAGCTCTCGGCTTCGCGCACCAACAGACGTTGCGGCTCGCCCTTGGCCTTGAGCGCATAGAGCGCGAAGGTGACATCGGAATACTCATCATTGACCATCGGGCCGATCACCCCAGACGGCAACCCCTTCTGCTCATCCAGGATTTTCTTGCGCGCCTGGTAAAACTCCTCCTGGACGGCTGGGGGCGGCGTGCTATCGAGCAGATAAACCGTGGTGAATGCCAAGCCGGGCCGGGTAAAGGTCTCGGTCCGGTCGTACCAACGCAGTTCCTGCATGCGTTTTTCCAGCTTTTCTACCACCTGGTCTTGGATCTCCTGGGCCGTCGCCCCAGGCCAGGCGGTGACCACCGTCATTTGTTTAATAGTGAATGCGGGGTCTTCCGCACGCCCCAGTTTGAAGAAGGCGTACAACCCACCCACAGAAATCAGCAGGATCAAAAACAGGGTGATTGAACGCTCGCGTACTGCCAGCGCCGAAAGATTGAAGCCGCTCATCGACTCACCTCAACCACCGTTTTTTGCGTGGCACCGGCAACTTCAGTCCTGACCTTCTCTCCCTCATTCAATAGGTGTGCACCCAATGCGACGACACGATCACCCACCTGGAGATCACCCGTCACGCGCACGCTGGCCTCATTATTCAAGCTGCGAACCTTGATCGGGCGCCATACCACATGCTCCGGTTCTCCCCCAACCACCCAGACACCCGGGCCTTTACCCGCGTCGTAGAGGGCCCCCATGGGCACCTGTAATTCCTTGGCATCAGCAACATCCGTGTCGGCGATAACCACTGAGATCGTCGAACCCAGGGTGGCGTTGGAGAGCGCTCCCTCCAGCACATAACGCGCTTCAAACGTTCGGGTCTGTCGGTCCGCAGAGTCGGACAGCTGACGTAAACGGGCGCTGCCTGCACGCTGGTTCTGCCCGTAGAGCTCAACCGTCGCCGCCGAGCCCAGCTCAGGACGTAGCGTCTCGGGTAACTGGATCACGGCCTCGCGTTGCCCTGAATGGGCAACGCGTACCACCATCTGTCCTGCGCCAACCACCTGCCCCGGCTCCGCCAAGGTATCCACTACAACCCCATCAGCATCCGCCAGCAACGTCGAATAACCGGTCGCGTTTTTCGCCACATCAGCCTGAGCCTGGGCAGCGTTTAGCTGAGCTTTCGCCGAGTCGGCAGCCGCTTTGATCCCTGCGTAAGCTGAGGCAGATACCGCACCGACGGACACCAAATCACGGTAGCGAAGCTCATCATCGGAGGCCTGCCGCGCTCGGGCCATAGCGGCCAGCACCGCTTCCTGCTGCGCCCTCGCGGCCAGCGTCAGGTCGTTGGCATCGATGCGCATGAGTGGCTGCCCACGTTTGACACTCTGCCCAGAGTCCACCAAGCGCTCCAAGACTTTCCCAGGCACCCGAAAACCGAGGTCGCTCTGAACTCGAGCCGCGACGATACCGGTGAATACCCGTGCCGCAGGCGCAGAGGGTTGAACCACGCCGATGCGCACCAAGGGCACTTGAAGGCGAGGATCGGCAGGCGTGGCCTCGTTGCAGGCTGCCAGGGCAAACGGCAACAAGACAATGAAAATGAGTGACATGCGGTGGCGCTGGATCATAAAGACCTCCCGGTAGCGGATGCACCATGCTTATTCAAGTGACCAATTCTGTCAATAGTCACTACCGAGACAAATGAACATTCCCCCACTTGATCAGAGCAAAGCAGAGAGGCTTGATATCTAGTTTTTTCAGGCGCACACGCCGATACGGATGCGCAGCGCATCCGTCAGCAGACGGTTTAAGGCATCAGGCTGCGCAGAACAAGATTGGAGATAAGAGAAGGGGCTTCTTCAACAAAATCGAGGTTGTACTGCAATAGCAAAGGATTGATGAAAGGCCGCAGAGCGAGATGAATCGCCTCTACCGTCTCGTCCAGTGGTGTCTTGCGTTCAAACTCGCCGAGCTCTCGCCCCTCACGCACGATTTGCGACACGAAGCTCTTGATCTGAGCGTCATAGACTTGTGAGCTGGGCCAGCGCTCCGACGCGGCGAACGCTGCGATGTCATAGAGTTTACGGTCGTTAAAGAACAGGCTCACACCTGTAGCGATTAAGGTTTTGACCAGGCGCCGAAAACGTTCAGTCGGCGAGATGCCGCCTACATTGATGGCCTGCTCCACTGCCGCAACGATTTCAGTCAGGCAATTTGTACAGATTGCGTCACCAATCGCCTGCTTGGACTCAAAGAATTTGTAGATGTAAGCCTTGGAAAAGCCGATGGCCTTGGCTAGGTCAGAAACCGTTGTTTTGCCATAACCGTACTGACTGAAATGCTCGTTGGCCGCCGCGACAATCTGGTCTCGAATGTCGTGATCGACTGGGCCACGGGCGCTGGGCGAAGAAACTGATGGCTGATTCATGCGAGCAGCTTACTCATCCCAAAGGTGGTTGACAACTTGTGACCAAATTGTAATATCGTCACAAAACGACCCTTTCGCAGGTATCGCATGCACCCTCCTCCTCGTTTCGCCGTCTTACTGTGTTTGGGTATGGTTGCAGGTTGCGCAGTGGGCCCCGACTACTCAGAACCCAGTGTGGAATTGCCCGAGCATTTCTCGGCGCAAACGTCCAAGGCACGACAAGTGGGCGCCGCAAATGCCGATCTCGCCGCTTGGTGGAACGCATTTAATGACCCGATACTCAATCAGCTGATAAATCGAGCACTTGAACAGAACCTCGATTTAGCCCAGGCAAGTGCAAGGATCGAGCAGGCTCGCGCCGGTTTGGGCGCAGCTAACGCAGCCCTCCTGCCGTCGGCTACCGTCAACGGTCAAGCGGCCCGAGCCCGTCAGTCATTGGAGACTCCGTTGGGCCAAGTGCTGAACTCAAACCCTTCCTATAATCGCTACGGCAGTGCCTATGAGGCGAATTTGAATGCCAGCTGGGAGCTGGATGTGTTTGGCGGGCTGCGCCGAGGTAAAGAAGCCGCCTTCGCCGATTATCAGGCCTCACAAGCCGGGGCGATTGCCACACGCCTGGCAGTGGTCGCGCAGACAGCCGATCTTTACATTAGCATCCGTGGCCTTCAAGCACGCCTGGAAATTGCCCGGCAGCAAGTAGACACACGACAACAACTGCTCACCACCATCGAACATCTCTACGCAAAAGGCCTGGCGGCTGAACTGCAGTTGAACCAGACCCAAGGCGCGCTGAATCAAGCGCAGGCCACCGTTCCGGTACTGCAAGCAGGCATTGACGCGGCAATGAATGCGCTGGATGTCATGTTGGGCAAGGCGCCCGGCACTTATAGCGCGCAGTTGACTAAGCCGGCGCCCATCCCTGATGTGTCAGGCCTCTCGGACATGGGTGCTCCGGCCGACCTGCTGCGTCGGCGTCCAGACTTGATCGTCGCTGAGCGCCGGCTTGCGGCATCCAACGCACGCATCGGCGAAGCCATGTCCGAGTACTACCCCAAACTGTCTGTGGGGGCGCTGCTCGGCAGTGCTACCTCGGTATCCAGTGCAAACCTGTTCAGCAATGGCGCCAGTCAGGCTTCGGCGGCACTGGGATTACGTTGGAGGCTGTTCGATTTTGGCCGCATCAACGCTCAAATTGATTTGGCGAAAGGCCAAGAAGCCGAAGCCTTAGCCGCTTACCGCCAGTCCGTTCTGCGGGCCTGCGAAGATGTTGAAAGCGCTTTTTCGGCGCTGATCAACCGCGAGCAACAATCGACACAACTCGCCCAGGGCGAGTCGGCGTATGCGAAAGCCCGAGCGACGTCGTTTGTCGCCTATGAAAAAGGCGTGGTCAGCCTGATCGAAGTACTGGATGCCGATGAACACCTTTTAGCGGCATCGGATGGCAGAGCTCAGGCACAAACTGAATCGGCTCGCGCTGCAGTGGCCACGTTCAAAGCATTGGGCGGCGGTTGGCAGCGGGACGACTCAGATGCTCGCGTTGCCTCAAAGACACGGTAGAACTGTGACCTGTGTCATCCCTTTTAACGGTCTTAACCGGCCGCTTTTTTGGAGGGGTATCAGCCAGCGCCCTCCCTCAGCCGCAGCTGAGCTTCGTCCGCCAAGCGAATTAGCGAGCCCGAGGATTTGTCGTCGTTAAGTGGTTTCGACACGCTTTGCATGGTGCAGGTGACGGAGTTCGGCCCAGTCGATAAGCGCGGTCATTGTAGGGGCAAGTGCATGACCCAGCTCTGTCAGGGCGTACTCCACCCGCGGAGGCACCTCTGGGTAAACGGTTCGGTGAACGATGTCGTCTTGTTGCAGCCCCTTCAACTGCTGGATAAGCATCTTCTGCGTGACGTCGGGAATGAACTTCTCCAGTTCGGAAAACCGAGTCGCCTCAAAACCCACCTCTCCCCGCTGATCGGCGCCCGTGCAATTGTCGACCTCGATACCCACGACCTTATGCGGCCCCTGGAAGCGATCAAGAAGCGCGGAACGATAGACGTCGCTTTAAGGGTACAAAACTACCTGCAGAGCATCATGTGCGAGGCAAAGCGCCTCCGGCTTATCACCGTAAACCCTGCTTACGACCTCGTAGGCTCGATCAAAGCCTCGCGGGTCTCCACCGCCCCGCTTTATCCTTATAGCGCTTGCCGGAACTACAGGAACGGATCGACACCTATAAAGGCCGCGCACTTACCCGGCTGACGGTCTTGCTGTCGCTGCACGTGTTTGTACGCTCCAGCGAGCTGCGTTTCGCCCGCTGGAGCGAGTTCGACCTCAAGCGTGGCGTCTGGGAAATACCCGACACGCGACCAGCATTGGAAGGCGTACCCTTTTCCACAAGGGGTACGAAGATGGCAGGCGATACCAGTTCTTGGAAACCGATGTCCGAAAACTCAGCACTCTCGCCCGCACTCCAGAACGAGTATTTTCTCGGATCAGTCGCTCGACAAGATCTACTCCGATCACCGAGTGGTTACCGACCGCACGGTCGACAGCCATATCCGTAATCTGCGGCGCAAGCTCGAACAGGCCTGCCTGGGGGAGAACCCCAATCGAGTCGTTGTATGGCGTGGGCTATCGGTTTCAGTTCGCCGACGACTAATGCGTCATCGTGACTTACGTGCACACGTAGTCGACCTGATGCCGCGCGATGCGAGAATTCCCCAACTCGCCCCTCACCCGCAAATGCTCAGGGTGGGAGGCATAGGCATCCAGAGCTTCCTGCGAATCAAACTCGCTGTAGAGCACCACGTCGCAGGCATAGTCGATTCGACTCAAATCCACGCCGACCTCAATCTTCAGAAGTCCAGGTATCAGTCCGGCGAGCCCTTCAAAACGTTCCTTGAGGAACAGGCAAGCTTGCCTGTGCTGTTCAGGCGTTTCACCCTCCAGGTTCCACATCACAATGTGCTTGATCATCGCTGTCTCCCTGCGGCGCCAGTCATGCCTGCCATATCAACCCTTGCTCTTCTGATATACGTCCACGAATACCGCCGCCAGCAACACAGCGCCTTTGATCATCTGTTGGTAGTCGATACCAATACCCATAATCGACATGCCGTTGTTCAGCACACCCATGATGAAAGCGCCGATCACCACGCCGACCACCTTGCCAACTCCGCCGGATGCCGAGGCGCCACCGATGAACACCGCAGCGATAACATCCAGCTCGAACCCGGTACCGCCCCGCGGTGTCGCGCTGTTAAGGCGAGCGACGAAAATCAGCCCTGCCACCGCCGCCAGCACGCCCATGTTGACGAAGGCGAAGAAGGTCACCCGCGAGGTGTTGATCCCCGACAGCTTGGCCGCCTTGAGATTGCCACCCACCGCGTAGATCCAGCGGCCGATCACGGTGCGGTTCATGATGAAGGTGTACACGCCGATCAACACACTCATGATCACCAGCACCGTGGGGATGCCGCGGTATGTCGAGAGCAGGTAGCAGAAGTACACGATGAGTGCCGTGATCACGCCATTCTTCAGCGCGAACAGGGTCATAGGGGCGACATTGCCGCCGCTCTTGAGAGTGCGTTTGCGACTGCGATACTCGACCACCCAGAACGCTGCTGCGACGGCAATCCCCAGCAGCAACGAGGTAATGCGCAGGTTTTCGTTGGCAAAGACATCCGGGATGAAGCCCGAACTGATCGCCGAAAAGGCTGGCGGAAACGGCCCGATCGACTGCCCTTGGGAGATCGCGATGGTCGCGCCACGAAAGATCAACATGCCAGCCAAGGTGACAATGAACGATGGCATGCCCCACACCGCCACCCAGTAACCCTGCGCCGCGCCAATCAGCGCGCCCGCCGCCAGGCAGATCACCGTTACGGTGAAGAAGTCCAATCGATACTGGACCATCAGCACGGCGGCAAGCGCGCCGATCACGCCGACTACCGAACCGACCGAGAGGTCGATGTGGCCGCAGACGATCACCATCAGCATGCCCAACGCCATGACCACGATGTAGCTGTTCTGCAACAACAGGTTGGTGAGGTTGAGCGGCTGCATCAGCGCCCCGCCGGTAGCCACCTGGAAGAACACCATGATGACGATCAACGATGCCAGCAGACCGTATTCGCGCGCTCCGCGCTTGAATGACGTGAGCGCCGTTGGTTTGGATGTGAGAGGTATGCTTACTTCGCTCACTGGATCACCTCATTTTTCATGATTGCGTGCATGATTTTTTCCTGCGATGCCTCTGCGATCGGAAACTCGCCGACAAAGCGCCCTTCATTCATCACATAGATTCGGTCACAGGTACCCAGCAGCTCAGGCATTTCCGAGGAAATCATGACGACGCCCCTGCCCTCGCTCACTACCTGATTGACCACCGCGTAAATCTCGTACTTGGCACCGACGTCGATGCCGCGGGTGGGCTCGTCCAGGATCAATACCTTGGGATCGGAAAACAGCCATTTAGCCAACACGACCTTTTGCTGGTTACCCCCCGAGAGCTTGTCCACCGTCTGCAAAACGTCCGGGCTGCGAATGCGCAGGCACGCCTGGAAATCGACCGCCACCGCGGTCTCGGCCAGTTCGTTCATCACCCAGCGTTTGGACACGGCGGCCAGGTTGGCCATGCTGGTATTGCGGGTGATGCTTTCACCCAGTACCAGACCGGCGCCCTTGCGGTCTTCGGTGGCGTACGCCAAACCTTGATCGATGGCCTTGCGGACGCTGCCAAGGTCCACTTCACGCCCTTCGAGACGAGCCTTGCCGCGGATGTTCGAGCCATAGGAGCAGCCAAATACACTCATGGCGAATTCGGTACGGCCAGCGCCCATCAGCCCGGCAATGCCCACCACTTCGCCGCGACGCACGTGGAAATTGATGTTGCGAATGCGGTCGCGCCCGGGGTGCTCCGGGTCGCCGACCGACCAGCCTTCGACCTCGAACAGCGTTTCGCCAATGTCAGGAACGCGCTTCGGATAGCGGTCCGACAGTTCGCGGCCGACCATGGAGCGGATCACCCGGCCTTCATCGATAGGCTCGGCGCGGCAGTCGATGACGTCGACGGTACTGCCATCACGGATCACGGTGATCTCGTCCGCTACCCGCCCAATCTCATTGAGCTTGTGCGAGATGATGATCGAAGTGATGCCACGCCCTTTGAGCTCGAGCATCAGCTTGAGCAAGGTGTCGCTGTCTTTTTCGTTGAGGCTCGCGGTCGGCTCGTCAAGAATCAGCAGGCGTACGTCCTTGGCCAGCGCCTTGGCGATTTCCACCATCTGCTGCTGGCCGATACCAAGGTTGCCCACCAGGGTCTGCGGCCGGGCATCGAGGCCGACCCGCGCGAGTAACTCGCGGGCCCGCTGGTGCGCTTCATCCCAGTCGATCACGCCATGACGCGCGATCTCGTTACCGAGGAACAGGTTCTCGGTGATCGACAGCATTGGCACCAGGGCCAATTCCTGGTGAATGATGCAGATGCCCAGCGCCTCACTGTCGCGCAAACCCTGGAAAGTTCGTGGCGCGCCATCGAAGACAATTTCGCCGCTGAAGGTGCCATGCGGATAGACGCCGCTGAGGATCTTCATCAGGGTCGATTTGCCAGCGCCATTCTCACCGCAGATCGCATGGATTTCGCCATCGCCGACCTTGAGGTTGACCCGGCTTAGCGCCTTCACCGGGCCGAAGCATTTCTGGATATCACGCATATCGAGAATTGTTTTTGTCATTTTTCTTCTCTCCTGCCAGCACGCACCGATCGAGGGTTGCCTCAGCGCAACTGCTCCGGGGTGTAGAACCTGGTGTCATCGACGAGGACTTTCTTCCAGTTGTTACCATCGACCAGTTGAGGGGTCAGCAACTGGGTCGGCACGATCATGGTGCCGTTGTCATAGGACGTGGTGTCGTTGACCACGACTGTCTTGCCCCTCAAGGTCGCGTCCATCATCTGCGCGGCGGCTTCGGCGAGGGCGCGGGTGTCCTTGAAAATGGTGGAGGTCTGGTCGCCGCGAATGATCGACTTGATGCTGGAAATCTCGGCATCCTGGCCGGTCACGATCGGCATTGCTTGCTTGCCCGTGCCATAGCCCACACCCCGCAATGAAGACACCACGCCATTGGCGATCTGATCGTTCATGGCCAGTACCGCGTCCAGGTGGGCGGTGCCGTAGAAAGCGCTGAGCAGGTTATCCATGCGCGCCTGGGCCTGGGCACCGTCCCAGTTGGGCGTGGCCACTTTGTCCAGGTCCTGCTGGCCGCTGCGAATAACCAACTTGCCGCTGTCGATGTAGGGCTTGAGCTGCGACATCACCCCCGCGTACACCACATGGGCATTGTTGTCGTCCGTGGAGCCGGCGAAGATTTCCAGGTTGAACGGACCTTTGCCCTGTTTGAGCTGCAGCTTGTCGACGATGGACTGTCCCTGCAGCACCCCGGTGCGGTAGTTGTCGAAGGTGACGTAGTAGTCGAAGTCTTTGGTGTTGCGGATCAGGCGATCATAGGAAATGACCTTGATACCTTTTTCCTTGGCCTGCTTGAGCACATCGGCCATGGTCGTGCCATCGATGGGCGCGACGATCAGGCCCTTGATGCCCTTGACCATCATGTTTTCGATTTGCGACAGCTGGGTCGGCGCTTCGTACTGGGCATACTGCAGGTCGGTGTCGTAACCGAGTTTCTTCAACGAGTCGACGATGCTGCTACCGTCTGAAACCCAGCGCGCTTCGGTTTTCGAGGGCATGGCAACGCCAATGGTGCCCTTGGTGCTGGTTTCGTTTTTCGAGCAGGCACTGACGGCCAGGCCCAACAATACTGCCGCGGCAACCTTGATGATCTTGTGCATAGTGTCCTCTTCTTTTTGTTGTTGGCATTTCTCGGGGATGCAACTCCCCTTCCGGCTCTGTTTACAGAGCCGGCGGGGTCATTTCGCCTATGGAGCTTTTGTCTAAAGAGCTACAAGTAGCTATTTAGCCAGGTTGACTTCCTGGCCATTCAACTCAGCGGACTCGAACAACGCTTCGAGTATCACGTTGATGTTATGCGCCTGGCTGGCTGGCACCGTCGAAGGACTACCGGTGCGTAACGACTGGACGAAGGCAGCGGCTTCACGATCGAAATACACCGGGTTACCGATCTCGGCAATTTCCGGGGAATAGACGGTTTTACGCACCGCCCAGATCTCCGGAAAACTGTTCTCGTTCCAGTGCGTCCAGCCTTGCTGATGGCCGTTCTTGCCATCGTGGTAAAGCTTGTACGACGCAGGCATCGGCGTGGAATGCATCACCCCGTGGGTTCCGTAGGCGGTAATGTCCCAGCTCTCGGTCCAGGGCATCGGGTCCCAGGACATGAAATCGATGGTGATCAACTTATCATCGTAGTTGAGCACCGCGCCCACTGCGTCCTCGCGCGCCGAATCACTCATCTGCCCGGCGAACTTGGTAATCCGCGCATTGACCGATTTGGGCATGCCGAAGTGCAACAGCAAACGGTCGATGGTGTGGCAGCCGATCACATAAAAGGCGCCGCCACGGTCGCCCGGTTGCTTCATGTGGTTGGTGTCGGCCTCGTCATGGGAGCAGCCAGCGTGCGCGCGAACCTGTAGAACCTTGCCGATTTCACCGCTCTGCAGAACCTGCTGCATTTTTTCCACCGACGGCGCGTAGCGCCAGCAGTAGCCGACCTGGAACAACCCGCCGGTGCGCTCGACCGCGTCGACGATGCGGCTGGTGTCGATGGTGCCGCGGCCCGCCGGTTTTTCGCAGAGAACAGCCTTGCCGGCCTCCAGCGCTTCGATGGCCCAATCAGCCATCAGGTAGCTCTTGGGGTGCACCAGCACCACATGCACGTTCGGGTCAGCGAGGATTTCTTCCTTGCTGCGTGCCTGCAAGTCCAGCGCATCGCAGAACGGTGCTAGCAGAGGGCTGTCGTCATAGGCGCCAAGAAACTGCACGCCGGGTATGCGCTTGAAGGCTTTGACGCGGCCCGACGTGTGTGGGTGGGTAATCCCCAGGCAGGCCACACCAATAGTGGCGCCACTCTCAAGCTTGTAAGACATGATGTTCTCCAGGTGTTCTTGTCCGAGATAGCCAATGACCGTTCAGGCCTCAGAGCCTGACCGCGCGCCCGGTCTTGACCGATTCGACCGCAGCATCGGCCAGCTGCAGGGCCTTGAGACCATCCTGCACGGTGGTCGGCATCGGAGTGCCCTTCACCAGCGCTTCGATATAGGCATCGAGTTCGGCTTTGTAGGCTTGCTGATAACGCTCAAGGAAGAAGTTCAGCAGCGGTTCGCGCGCATCGGTCACGTCCTGATTCCAGCGACGGATGGTCGTCGGACGCAGGTTATCCATCTGCAGCATGCCTTTGGAGCCAAACACTTCGATGCGCTGGTCGTAGCCATAGACCGCCTGGCGGCAGTTGTTGATATGGCACTGCTTGCCCGACGCCGTTTGCATCTGCACCATCGCGGTGTCGTAGTCGTCGTACTTTTCCATCATCTGCGGATCGATCAGGCGGCTGCCGATGGCGGTCAGCTTGACGGGTTCCTCGCCCAACAACCAGCGGCCGATGTCCAGGTCGTGGATGGTCATGTCGCGGAAGATACCGCCCGAATGCTGGATGTAGTCTTCAGGTGCCAGTCCAGGATCGCGGCTGCTGATGATCACCTGGCGCACTTCGCCGATATCGCCGGCGTCGATGGCCGCGCGCATTTCGGCGAACGTGGACTCGAAGCGGCGGTTGAACGCCAGCATTACCCGCCCATTGAGGCGCTCCACCTCCTCCACCGCAGCCAGGCTCTTGGCCATGTCCAGGTCGATCGGCTTCTCGCACAGCACCGCTTTGCCCTGGCGCACAGCACGCAACATCAGGCTGATATGGGTGTGGGTCGGGGTGCCGATAACGATGGCCTGGACATCGTCGCGATCGATGGCCGCTTCGCAGTCGAGCATGGCTTCGGTGCCGAATGCATCGGCCAGGCTCTGAGCGGCATCGGCGAAAGGATCCGCCACGACTACCAGCTTGGCGAACTTGCTTGCAGCGACATTGGCTGCGTGGATCTTGCCGATACGACCGGCGCCGAGAACTGCGATACCTACCATTTTTTATCTCCTGGAAACGCTATTGTTCGTTGTTGTAGACGAGCAAAACTTCAATGGGCTTTAACGCATCAATTCGGGAACTTGATCCCTTCGAATTGCGCGATGGTTGTGTCAAAGGCTTTCTTCGCCGCCACTTCCAGCGGCAGCTTGCGCAGCTCAGCGGAGATCAGTTCGACTCCCCAAGGCCCGTTGTAGCCGACATTGACCACTTGCTGAATAAAGTCCGGCACGTCGAGTTGGCCTTCGCCGCAGCATTTACGGTGGTGCGTGGAGTCGTTGAACAGCGTTTCGACGATAGCGTGGTTGGCATCATCCAACTCGATGGACTTGATCAGCTCCAGCGGAATCTTGGCGATTTCGTCGAAGCTCATACCGCCCCGTGCAACGTGCCAGGTGTCGACCAACAGGCCGCCGTTGGGGCGTACGCCCTCGGCCACCGCTATGGCGAGATCGATGGTGCGCACGCTGGAAAACGGCAGGAACTCGATCACCACATTGACGCCGAAGGGATGGGCCCGGTCGCACAACAGGGCAAAGGTTTCACGCATGCGCGGTACGTCGGGCGGCCCATCTTCGAACAGGCCGGCGGCGACTTTGAGGCTACGCGCACCGAGTTCGCCGGCGACTTCCAGTAGTTCGTCGCGGATCTTGTCCGAAGCCGCGCGGCGTTCCCCGTCCAGGTGCCAGTCAGTCAGGAACTCGACTTCCAGGTGCTTGATACCATTGTCCTGGAGGATATTGCGCACCGTAGAGATACCCAGCTTGGCGACGTTGTGCACAAGGTCGGCGTGCACCAGGCCCATGCCTTTCCAGCCGGCTTTCGAGGCGGCTTGTGCACGGTCCTGCAAGGAAAACGGACTGATCTCGCTGGGTGCGCCGGGGTACGTATCGCCAGCGAGGGTCCAATAAGCGGCAAGCAGTTCAATATTGTTATTTGGCATGACGATCACTTTTGAGTGAGTGGTTTGAGGACGGTCGCTAACAGCTTTCGTTTAATCAGACCGGGGTCAGGACGAAGTCCCAATTGACCGCCAGGAACGGCACGGGCAAGTCGTAACGTTCCGCGACTGCCGGATCGCTTTGAGTCGTGAACTCGGCGATCAATTCTTTCTTCACGCCAAACACGGTGTCCTCGTGCAAATACTGGCAGTCGGGCGTGAAGATATGCGTGATGACCTGGTCGTAACCGTTGGCGGTGACGATGAAATGCAGATGCGCTGCGCGGTTCGGGTGCCGGCCCAGATCACCCAACAACTTGCCTACTGGACCGTCGGCAGGGATCGGGTAATGGCGCGGCTTGACGGTGCGGAACGCGTAGTAGCCATCCGCATCGGTGGTGAACAGCCCACGCAGGTTGTAGTCCGGTTGCACACCTTTCTGCTGCACGTCGTAGAAGCCATCGTCGTTGGTCTGCCAGATATCCAGGGTGGCGCCGGCAATCGGCCGGCCTGCCGTATCCAGCACCCGTCCGCTGACAAGCGTCGGTTCGCCCTTGCCGTCCAGGCAGATGTTCGCGCCGTTTTCGTAGTGCGGCGCATTGGCCACATAGAACGGGCCGAGAATGGTATTGGGCGTGGCACCCTTTGGCCGGCGATGGTTGATCGCATCGATCAACATGGTCGCACCCAGCACGTCCGACAGCAGGATGTATTCCTGACGCCAGTCGGTGCACATTTGTCCGGTCTGAGTCAGGAACTCGATGGCCTTGAACCACTCATCGTGAGTCGGCTCGATTTCCTTGATGGCTGCATGCAAATGCCGGGTCAATACCGCCATGACTTCTGCCAGGCGCGGGTTGGCGTCGGCAGAGATTCGGGCATTGACGATTTCGGCGGAATTTTCCTCTTCGAAAAGGCCGCCAATGGCGATGTCGGTGTCCAGGTGAGCAGTCATGATTCGAGATCCTTGATCGTTATTCTTGAAGGCCGGCCGGCTTTTAAGGTTGGGCGCCGGCATGCGCAATAGCAGTTCTCAATACGCTTTAACGTCGACAGCGCGCCATTTACGCCCGCTGAAACGCTGCTTCATCTGCTGTTCGATTTCTTCAAGGGTCAGGCCCTTGGTCTCTGGCAACCACAAGGTGCAGAAGATGATCGAGCCGATGTTCACCACGGCGAACAGGAAGAAGGTCATGCCGCCCATCACACTCAGCAGGACCGGGAAGACGAAGGCGACGATGGCATTGAAAATCCAGAATACGCTCACTGAAATGCCATTCATCAAGCCCCGGGCGTGAGTCGGAAACAGCTCCGACATCAAGAGCCAATACACCGGGCCGATGCACATTTGCATGAAGAACAGGAACACCAGCACGCCGGACAACGCCAGGTAACTTTGCAGAAGCGAATGCGGCATGAAGTTGAGCACGACACCAAGGAAGATTTGTGCCAGCACCACGACGGTCAGCCCCAGCAGCAGCATCGAGCGACGGCCCATGCGGTTGATCACCCACATACCGATCAAGGTGGCAATCACCGAAACCATGCCATTGCCGATCGTTGCGATCAGTGCGGCATTAGTACCCATCCCAGTCTCTTTGAGAATCATCGGCGTGTAGTACATGAACGCATTGACACCGGTGAACTGGATAACGAAACCCAGGCCGATACCAATGGCGAGGAGCTTGAGCAGCCAGGGTTCGTTGAGCTTGCCGAGCACGCCGGTGTGATGCCGTTCAACGTTGCACTGGGCAATGATTTCCTTCAGCTCGCGGTCCGCCTCGCGCTGGGTATCACGGATACCGGCCAAGGTCGTTTTGGCTTCGGCAATACGACCTTTGCTGACCAGCCAACGTGGCGAGGTCGGTACAAAATGCATTCCAACGTACAGCAGCACCGCCGGGATCAGCGCAATGGCCAGCATGTAGCGCCAGATGTACGGACTGTCGAACAGGTGCGCCAGGCCGGCGCTGGTGATGTAGGCCAGGCATTGGCCAGAGACAATCATCAACTCGCTCTGGCACACCAGCCGACCACGGTGTCTGGGAGCCGCCAACTCAGCGATCAGCACCGGCACGGTGGATGACGCACCGCCGACGGCGATACCCAGAATGAAACGGGTAACGACCATGGTCCATATATCAGGTGCTACGGCGGTACCCAGCGCACCCAGTGCAAACAATATGGCCAAGGCCTTGAGCACGCCGAGGCGACCATAGCGGTCGGATAATTGACCCGCGAACAAAGCGCCGAAAGCGCCACCAAAAATCAGCGAGGAAGCCACCAGCCCTTCCGTCATGGGCGTCAGGCCAAGCCCACCTTGGCTGACATCAAGCGTCATGAACGGCAGCGCCCCGGAGATCACTCCGGTGTCGTAACCAAATCCCAGCGACCCCATGGTGGTGATGGCTGCGATACGCCAAAGAATCTTTGACGAAGCACTGGAGGCATTTTGATTGTTGGACATGAGGTCAACCTTATTGAAATTATTTGTACGCTCAGTGGAATTGAGACTACTTCCATTGAAACGGAAAAAAAATGCCTCTACGGCAAATGTGTTTTCCGCTAAGTGGAAAACTGCAGGCAGCCGCGATACCCGACACGAAGGGTCGGCAAAGGGTTTAGGGGTGGCATTGAATAATCGGAAATCGGCAGGCAATAGCTGGCCGCAACCTTGCACTTGGCAAAGTTTCCGGTGGATTTAACGTTCTTTATGACTCGTGCGGGCGAAAGCAGAGGCCATTAATGTCGCCGTTCAAAGTGCTCTAGCGCGTCCAGTAACGCTCGTACTCGTGCTCGGCAAAGTCCGCGAGCAGAAAATCGATGAATACACGCAGCTTGGTCGGCATATAACGACGGCTTTGAAAAGCCATGTTAATCGTCAGGCGAGGCAAGTCCCAATCATCCAGCACCGGAATCAAACGCCCCGCCACCAGGTCGGCATTGATGATGTACTTCGGTTGTACCAGGATGCCACCGTTGGCCAAGGCCGCTGCGCGGACAATCTGCCCATCGTTGGTTTCCAGGATAGGGTCGACCTTGACCACACGTTCTTCATCTCCTTTGGTAAAGCGCATGACCCGCGGCTGATTGGCGTGGCTGTAAAGCAACAGATCATGGCTGGCCAGATCGTCGATGGTCTTGGGCGTGCCCTTTCGCTGCAGATATCCCGGTGAAGCGGCGAGCACCCGACGCGTTTCGGCGAGGCGGCGAATGGTGATATTGGAGTCCGGCTCGTATTCCTTGGTCCTGATCGCCAGATCGATTTCGCTGTCGATAATGTCGTAGTAGCGGTTCTCACCCAGCACTTTGACCGTGATATGCGGGTACTTCTTGCGAAACGCCGGGATCAGCGGCGCGATATGCAGCATGCAGAACGAGATTGAAGAGGTAATCGTCAAAGTGCCAACCGGCTGCACCAGCGATTCGCTGAGCGAAGCCTCGGCTTCCTTCAATTCACCGAGCAGGCTTTTGCAGCTCGCATAGAACTGATGGCCGGAGTTGGTCAGGGCCAGGCGCCGCGTGTTGCGGTCGATCAACCTGACGTTGAGCCGTTGCTCCAATGCCACCAAGTGCCTGCTTGCAGCGGCATTGGATAACCCGAGTATTTCTGCCGCCTTGGTCAAGGTCCCGACTTCTGCCGTGGTGACAAACAGTTCCAGTTCGGTCAGCCGATCCATTCAGTGCTCCGTTTTTATTTTTTCATATATGAAATAAAGAATTTCGCAGGCGGCCTTTTTCAACGCTGTGCGGAACTATAACGTGCAGCGCTATGAGCTGAAAAGAGCGGCCCAAGACGTATCTCGCCAATCACCAAGCGTGCTTGGGCCTAAGAAAATCAAGGAGTCAAGATGCGAAATCTGGACGAAGCGACCATTACGCAAGCCGTATTGGCGCGTAATAGCAGCACCACTGATGCGCGCTTGTGCGAGGTAATGACCAGCCTCGTACAACATCTGCATGCCTTCGCTCGCGACACCAAACTGACGGAAGAGGAATGGCGAAACGGCATTGATTTTCTCGAACAAGTGGGCAAGGCCTGCTCGTCCAATCGCCAGGAGTTTGTGCTGCTGTCACACACGCTGGGGCTGTCGACCCTGGTGCTGGCTCAGAATGACAGGAAGCCGTCGGGTTGCACCGAGGCAACAGCCTTCGACGTGCCAGAGATTCAGAACACCACGGTGTATGACCTGGGCGCCGACATCAGTGCCGGGCTCCACGGCGCCAAAGGGTACATGCGGGGCACCATTCGTGACGCCAAAGGCAATCCGCTGCCGTCCGCTGCCATTCAGGTCAGCCAGGCAGGTGGCGACTTGAATAATCCTGTGGCAAGCGACACCGAGCGTGCCTTGCTACAAGCCGACCAGCTCGGCCGATACTTTTTTTCCACCGCCGTGCCGCAAAGCCACCGCGTACTCCATGACGGTCCAGTTGGCACAATGCTCACCGCGCTCAATCGCCACGCCTGGCGCCCGGCGCACCTGGAGTTCGTGATTGGTGCACCCGGTTACAAACGGTTGGTTACCCACGTTTTCCGCGAAGGTGATCCCTACCTTGATTCCGATGCCGTGTTCGGCGTGCGTTCTTCACTGATCACCCACTGGACTCAACAACCTCCCGGCGAGACTCCGGATGGGACTGTCAGCAGCGATCCCTTTTATACCCTGGAGTTCGATTTCTTCCTGACGAAGGCGTAGTCGTCGATCACCTGGCTAATTCCAATCTCGAGGGCCCCATGAGCAACGAGCCGTCCATCACTGCGTTGATTTCAGCACTGGAAGAACAACGTTATCAAGCGATGCAAAGTAATGACCTGGAGAACATTCAGCGTCTACTTCATCCCGAACTCAGTTATGTCCACTCCAGTGGCAAAGTGGATAACCGCGACAGCTTTGTGAAGAACTTGCGTGATGGACTTTCTATCTATCACCGAATTCAACACGTTGTTCATAAGGTCTATCAATCAGGAGACACCGCCATCGTCTTTGGCGAAATGGTCGCCGATATCACTTCCCATGGCGTGGCTAAAACAATCCAGAACCGAACGTTAAATGTCTGGCTGAGGACAGGAATGAATTGGCAGTTGTTTGCCTATCAGCCTACCCCTGTCGCCAAGAGCTCATCATCCCTACCTGTTTGCGGAGAATAGACTTATGTCCACGTCCCCCTTTATTTATAACGGTCAACCGTCGCGCGTCATCTTCGGCCAAGGTTCGCTGCAACAGTTGGAAGCGGAAATCGATCGACTGGGCGCCAAGCGCGCGTTAGTCCTCTGCACTCCAGAACAACGCGCCCAAGCCGAACATATTGCCCAATTACTCGGCAGCCGCGCAGCAGACATTTTCGACAAGGCCGTCATGCACGTGCCCATCGAAACCGCCCGTGAAGCCCGCGAACTGGCACGCAAGCTGGGCGCCGATTGCGCAGTGGCCATTGGCGGCGGCTCAACCACAGGGCTCGGCAAGGCAATAGCAATGGATTCCGGGTTGCCTATCCTGGCGATACCAACCACCTATGCCGGATCTGAGATGACGCCGGTATTCGGTCTTACCGAAAATGGTCTCAAGCGCACCGGCAAAGATCCGCGCGTGCTTCCCAAAACCGTGATCTACGACTCGCAGCTCACCGTCAGCCTGCCCGTCGACATGTCCATCACCAGCGGCATGAACGCCATTGCCCACGCCGCCGAAGGCTTATATGCCCAGGACGGAAATCCGGTGATGTCACTGATGGCCGAGGAAGGCATTCGGGCGCTCGCCGCTGGCATGAAGGCTATCCGTCACAACCCGGGCGATCTCGACGCCCGCGATGATTGTCTTTATGGTGCCTGGCTCTGCGGCACCGTGCTCGGCAACGTCGGCATGGCGTTGCATCACAAGCTTTGTCACACCCTGGGCGGTAGTTTCAACTTGCCCCATGCACAAACCCATACCATCGTGCTGCCACACGCTATTGCCTACAATCAATCTGCCGCTGCGGGTCTATCGCGCATTTGCCGGGCGCTGAACGTTGAGGATTGCAGCCCGGCGGCGGCACTGTTCGACCTGTCCAGCTCACTGGGCGCACCGACCCGGCTCAAGGATCTGGGCTTGACCGAAGCCGACCTGGATCGCGCGACGGATATTGCCTTGTCCAACCCCTACTGGAATCCAAGACCGATAGAAGCAAAAGCCATCCGGCAGCTGTTGCAAGATGCCTACGAAGGCATTCGTCCGGCGTAAAACCGGTGAATCAGTAAGGCAGATTAAACGGCGTAACGATCTGCACCTGTGACGGCGCAATCGGCCCGGCCTTCCACAGGCGATGAAACTGCAGAATATGCAGGAATACCTGGCGAGCATCGATCTGCAGGTTGTGGTCGATGATCGCGGCGATTTTTTCCTCCGCCAGCAATTGACGGTTTTCCTCGTCCAGGTCGTGGCCGATAAACACCTCAAGCGGGCGATCCAGCGCGGCGAACGCGTCGACGATCGCCCGGTTGCCCCCGCCCACGCTGTAGACCGCCTTGAGGTCGGGATGCTGTTTCAGCGCCTCGATCACACGCTCGAAGGTGCGTTCGTAAACCCCGTAGCCACCGCTGATGTCCAGCACCCGCAAATGGTCGGCACGGCTGCGCAGCCACATGCGAAAGCCCATTTCCCGTTCTTCCTCACCACGAAACAGCTCACTGCCAATCACCACGGCGACGTCCTGTGGTGCCGGGGCTAGCCAGCGCGACAACAGGTAGGCGGCGGTCTGCCCGGCAGTGCGGTTGTCCATGCCGACGTAGCCGATGCGCTCGCTGTGCGGCAAGTCAGTGACCAGGGTTACCACCGGAATGCCAGCCGCGGCCAGTTGCTTGATCGCCAGGTTTACCGCCGGCTCATCGGCGGCCTTGAGCACCACGCCCTGGCTGCCGGTATTTACGCAGCGCAGCAACTGGTCGTGCATCGCCTGTGGTTCGATTTCTTCAAACAAGTGAAACCGCGGCGCGATGCGAAACGGCGCCAGACTGCTCAATTGCGCGGTCATCGCCGCCTGCACCGCCGCACTGAAGCGTTGCGGCGTGTGCATGATCACGTCGACATGGAAAGTGCGCCCCGCCGCCAGGCCATTCTTCTCCTGAGCCTCAAGTTCGCTCAGGGCCTGCTCGATGCGGCGGTGGGTCTGGTAATGCACGCTGCCGCGCTGGTGTAGCACGCGATCGACCGTCGCCTTGCTGACGCCCGCCTGGGTAGCGATCTGCTTGATGGAAAAGTGTTTGGCACGTTCGAGCATCGTTTTAAACCTGAGGTTTTCTTGAGGTCTTTTTGGGCATTACTGAGGTTATGCCAATGCTAGTCTCAGTTTCGCCAGGCGTCGAGCCGGCGTAAGGACAACAACAAGAATCCAGGAGAACCACATGTCTCAAACCGACCTCACTACCTCGTTCAATGGTCAGTACTTTGTCGTCACCGGCAGCACCCAAGGCCTCGGTGCGGCGGTGGCCCATACCCTGGCGCGCCGGGGCGCCGCCGGCCTGATCATTTGCGGACGCCGCGCGGACCAGGGCCAGGCCCAGGTGCGCCAGTTGGCGGAACTCGATTGCCAGGCATTTTTCGTCGAGGCCGACCTGGAGCGAGTCGAGGATTGCCGTGCGGTGATCGAGGCTGCCCGCACCCGCTTCGGCACCCTCCATGGCCTGGTCAACTGCGCCGGCATGTCTGATCGCGGCGGCATCCTCGACACCTCCCCTGAACTGTTCGATCGCCTATTCGCGGTCAACGTGCGAGCACCGTTCTTCCTCATGCAGCAAGCGCTGAAACTGATGATCAGCCAAGGCGTGGAAGGCGCCATCGTCAACATCCAAAGCATCGTCAGCCACGGCGGGCAGTCGTATCTGACGCCTTACTCGGCCTCCAAAGGTGCCCTGGCGATACTGACCAAAAACGTGGCCTTCAGCGCCCTGCGCAACCGCATCCGGGTCAACGGCCTGAACATCGGCTGGATGGACACGCCCCATGAGGACGAAATCCAGCGCCGCTACCATGGTGCCGAGAATGGCTGGCTGGCGACTGTCGAGCGCGCGCAGCCTTTTGGCCGCCTGCTCAAACCCGAGGAAGTGGCGCAGAGCGTTGCGTTCCTGCTGTCCCGCGAATCGGGAATGATGACCGGCACACTGATCGATCTGGAACAAGGCGTGATCGGCTGCGGCGACGACACCGCTCCGCGCCCCGCCCGCCCGCTGAGCCTGACGGGAGGCGCGCGATGAATCAGCCGCTGTCAGCTTTTGTGCGTGCCGATTCAGTGCAGTTGCAGGACTTCGCCCGATTCTGCGAACAACAGGTCAATCCCGAGGAATATTCCCACTGCAGCGAAGTGCAAGGCAACGTGCCGATCTATCACGCGCAGGCTTTACGCGACGGCGATCGCGCGCAAGTGCTGAACGAATTGCACCGGCTGTTTCGCGACGGCCCCGGGGTCATGGTTGTGCGCCAGGGCTATGCAGACCTGGACGTGGTCGATCGCCACAGCCAGGTGTTCGAAGCAATCTTCGCCAAGGAAGCCGCCCAGGGCTTCAGCGCCGATCACTTCGCGAAGGCCGGCAGCAACGGGCGCATCTGGAATTCGTTGCAAAAGGCGGCGCTGCAATCTCCGTCGTCTTTTGTCGAGTACTACGCCAACCCGCTACTGGGGTTGATTGCCGAAGCCTGGCTGGGCCCCGGCTTTCAAGTCACGGCCCAGGTCAACGTGGTGCATCCGGGCGGCCAGGCGCAACAGCCCCATCGTGACTACCACCTGGGCTTCCAGACAGAGGAAGTAGTCGAGCGCTTCCCGTTGCCCCTGCATGCGCTGTCGCAGTACCTGACATTGCAAGGGGCCGTGGCCCACTCCGACATGCCACTGGAAACCGGCCCGACCCTGCTGCTTCCGTTTTCCCAGCAGTACGCCCTGGGTTATCTGGCCTGGCGCCGCCCTGAATTCATCGACTATTTCCAGCACCATGCAGTACAGCTGCCTCTGAGCAAGGGCGACTTGCTGTTTTTCAATCCGGCGTTGTTCCACGCTGCCGGCAGCAATCACACGCCGGACCGCCAGCGCATGGCCAACCTGCTGCAAATCTCCTCGGCATTCGGCAGGCCCATGGAAACCGTGAACCGCGAACGCATGATGCTGGCGCTCTACCCCTGCCTGCTGCAGCGGTTGGCGGATCAGGTACTGAACGCGCAAGAGCTGGACGCAGTGATTGCCTGCACCGCCGACGGCTACGCCTTTCCCACCAACCTGGACACCGATCCGCCCCTGCACGGCCTGGCCCCGCAGACCGGGCAGCAACTGATGCTGCAAGCGCTGACGGAACGCTGGACCTACGCGACCTTTGCCGAGCGCGTGGCGCAGATGAGCGCCAAACGCCAGGCATGACCCTATTTCCAACGTGTTCAAAAACAACAACAAAACCGGACTGAAACCATGAAAAAACGACTCCTGACCTACCTCTTCGCCGTCCTCTTCGCCCCCTTGGCACTCGCCGATATCCGCATCGGCGTCAGCATCGCCCAGGTGGATGATGTGTTCCTGGCGCAGATGCGCGACTACATGGCCGCCCACGCCAAGGAACTGCCGGGGGTGACTCTGCAATTCGAAGACGCCCAGGGCGATGTGGTGCGCCAGCTCAACCAGCTGCAGAACTTCACCGCCCAGGGCATGGACGCGATCATCGTCAACCCGGTGGATACCGCTGCCACGCAAAGGATGACCAATGACGCGCAGAAGGCCAGCGTTCCCCTGGTCTATGTCAACCGCCGCCCCGACCAGGCCGAACTGCCGCCGGGCGTCGGCTATGTGGGTTCGGACGAGATCAAGGCCGGCGAGATGCAAATGCGCTACCTGGCGGAAAAAATGGGTGGCAAGGGCAATCTGGCGATCATGCTTGGCCTGCTTTCCAACAACGCCACCCACAACCGCACCCAAGGGGTGAAGGAAGTGCTCAAAAGCTATCCGGACATCCACGTGGTCGAAGAACAGAGCGCCGAGTGGCAGCGGAGTAAGGCCATGGACCTGATGAACAACTGGATTCTGTCGGGCAAAAAAATCGATGCGGTAGCCGCCAACGCCGATGAAATGGCCATTGGCGCGGCGATGGCCATCAGCCAGGCCGGCATGCACCCGGGCAAAGACATCCTGGTCGGTGGCAGCGACGGCGGCCCCGCCGGCCTGGACGCGATCAAGAAGGACCAACTGCTGGTGACCGTCTACCAAGACAACAAAGGCCAAGCCATCGCCTCCATTGATCTGGCACTAAAGATGATCAGGAAAGAACCCTATACGGCACAGTTGACCATTCCCTATCAGCTAATTACCAAGGCCAACTATCAAGACTTCCTTAACCCTTGAATGAGGTGGGTTGCACAGCCGGCAGGTGGAATAGAAAGAAGAAGTCGCTCTGAAGCGCTTCAGTGTCCGGTAAGGGCCGTGGAATGCAGCCCTTCCTGACAGGCAGCTGTCGGTCCAGGCCGTGTAGAAACGCAGGCACCGTTTTGAAGTCTGCGTTGCTACGTAAAATCTGCCGGTGTTTGGTTAATCAGCAAGACCTGTGTGCGCCTGATTTCAAGGGGTTGCCTGCTCAAGATCGCTGGCCGGTGAAACACGCCTTTGGTTAAATTACCCCGCCGGCTCTATGATGGGCGGGCTTCTGGACCATGGGGGGACATCAATTGGCCACGAACCCTTCAAACCGCTCACGACTCACATCACGCTGGCCAGCGCTGGGTAAACTTCTCGGCAAGGCCTTTGCAAGACCGTCGCAAGCCACTGCACGCGCACGGGTGATCCATGAATACTTCCGCCAAAAAGCCCATGATCAAGGCTATACCCTCAGTCACAGCCAACAGCAGGTAATCGACTGCATGGCCCGGCAAGCCGATGGCTTGCTGAAAACCGGCGCAAATGCGCATGCTCCGCGTAGCCTATACCTCTATGGCGCCGTCGGCCGTGGCAAAAGCTGGCTGCTGGATGGATTTTTCCAGGCTCTGCCGATGGCTGAAAAGCAGCGCTTGCACTTTCACGATTTTTTCGTCCAACTGCACCAAGGCATGTTCCGCCATCGCCAGCAGTCCGATGCGCTGGCAAGCACGCTGGATGAACTACTCCTGCACTGCCGCGTACTGTGTTTCGACGAGTTCCACGTCCACGACATTGGCGACGCAATGCTGATCACCCGGCTATTCAAAGCGCTGTTCCAGCGTGGAATCCTGCTGCTGGTCACCTCCAACTACCCGCCGGCCGGCTTGCTGCCCAACCCCCTTTACCACGCCCGCTTCAAGCCGGTGATCGATCTGATCAATGCGCGCATGCATGTCATGGAGGTCGGCGGCCCCCATGACTACCGCAGCCAGGCACGGACTCATTCGCAGCAGCTCTTCACTCACGGGCAATACGTCTGGCCCAGTAGCCCGGCTCAGCGCCAGGCATTGCAATTGCCCGAGCAAAACGCCCCAACGTTTGCCCTGCCTGTAGGCCCCCGACAATTCCAGGTACGACGGTGCGAAGAACGGAGCATCAGCTTCGACTTCAGCGACCTCTGTGAACAACCCACCGCCGTGATGGACTATCTGGAGCTGTGCCGACGCTTCGACACCTGGATCATCGATAGACTGCCCAACCTCGCCGACTGTTCAACTGCCGCCCAGCAGCGTTTTATCAATCTGATCGACGTGTTGTATGACCAGGACAAACGCCTGCTATTGCTGGGCGAACGTCCTCTGCGCGAGCACCTTGGCGGCGACGCCATCGACCTGGCGCGAACCCGCAGTCGATTAGGGCAGTTGATTGAGGTCGGCCCTGCGTCATAAACCATCCAACCTGCGGCCCTTTATCGTTATCATGGCGCCCATTTCCAATGGCCGCGCGCCCTTCTCTTTTCGAGTATTGAATCTGTTCATGGATACCCTTGCACAACTTCGGGCCGGCCAACTGGCGGGCATCAAACGTCTGGATCTGTCCTGCGGGCTGAGCGAATTCCCTCAGGAGATCTTCGAACTGGCGGACTCCCTCGAGGTGCTGAACCTGAGTGGCAATGCCTTGAGCCAACTGCCGGACGACCTGCATCGGCTGACGCAGTTGCGAATTCTGTTCTGCTCGGATAATGCATTCACCGAACTCCCGACGTGTCTTGGCCAATGCGCCCGCCTGAGCATGATCGCGTTCAAGGCCAACCGCATCGAGCGCGTCCCCGGTGCCGCGCTGCCGCCGATGCTGCGCTGGTTGATCCTGACCGACAACCGCATCAGCGAACTGCCCGCCGAGCTTGGCGAAAGACCTCATTTGCAAAAACTGATGCTCGCAGGAAACTGCTTGCAACAACTGCCGGCGAGCCTGAGCCAATGCCATCAGCTGGAGCTGATCCGGATTGCTGCCAACCGCCTGACCGAGCTGCCGCAGTGGCTGTTATCGCTGCCACGACTGGCCTGGCTGGCTTACGCGGGTAACCCGCTGGAATCAGAGGCGGACGCTTGCGCTCTGGACGCCACCCCGCACATTCCCTGGTCACAGCTGCATCTACAGCAGAAACTGGGCGAAGGCGCTTCCGGGGTGATTCATCAGGCACTGTGGGAACAGCCATCACAAGCCGCGCGCGAGGTTGCGGTGAAGCTCTACAAGGGCAGCATGACCAGTGACGGCTCACCGCAGCATGAAATGAATGCCTGCATCACCGCGGGCCAACATGCCAACCTGATCAAGGTCGAAGGCAGGATCGTCGACCACCCGCAGGCACAAGCCGGGCTGGTGATGCATTTGATCGACCCCAGCTATGGCAATCTGGCCGCGTTGCCGAGCCTCGCTTCCTGCACTCGCGATGTCTACGAAGCCAACACACGGTTCAGCGCAGCGTCCGCATTGCGGATCGCCAGCGGTATTGCTTCGGCCGCCGCACACTTGCACCAACAGGGCATCACCCACGGCGATCTCTACGGCCACAATATTCTGTGGAACGCTCAAGGCGACTGCCTGTTGGGTGACTTCGGCGCGGCTTCGTTTCACTCCACCTCAGACAGCTTCGAGACACGCGCCCTGCAACGCATAGAGGTGCGGGCGTTCGGGATTTTGTTGGGGGAATTGCTGGAGCGGATTGACTCGGGGTTGAGCGAGGTTGCTCGACAGCCATTGCTGGCGTTGAAAAGCCGATGCTGCCAGGCGGATGTGCTGGCTCGGCCGGGTTTCGTAGAGATTGGTGAGGATCTACGGGTTGCGGTTGAATCATTGCGAGAATCGGCGGCGTCTTGAAAAGATCGTCCGAACGCGGCCCGAACTTATCGGCAGCTCCTACAGAATTTGCGTACACCCGCCAGTGGTGTGGATGGATGCCAATCCCGTAGAAGCTGGCGCAGGCTGCGATCTTTTCGCAGCCACGAAGCCCTTACAGATAGAAGCTCTTAACCCGCCAAACCGACAAACATGTCCTGCACGTCGTCGTGGTTATCGAGCCCTGCAAGGAAGGCTTCGACTTCTTCCATTTGCGCGTCGCTCAAGCCACTGACCGGGTTTTTAGGCTGGTAGCCCAATTTGGCCGACAACACGGTAAAACCCTGTTCAGGCAAGGCTTTCTGTACCGCGTCCAGATCGGCAGGTTCGGTAAGGAACAACGTCGTGCCCTCTTCTTCACCCGGCTCGAAGTCCTGGGCGCCAGCCTCGATAGCCGCCATCTCTGGATCAGAATCCGGGCTATCGGGGGACGCTTCGATCATGCCGACATGGTTGAAATCCCAGGCAACCGAGCCCGAAGCACCCAATTGGCCTTTGCGGAACGCCACACGAATTTCCGCGACGGTCCGGTTGATGTTGTCGGTGACACACTCAACGATAAGCGGAACCTGATGAGGCGCGAAGCCTTCATACGTAACGCGATGGTATTGAACGGTTTCGCCAAGCTGACCCGAGCCTTTCTTGATCGCACGCTCCAGGGTTTCGCGTGGCATCGAGGCTTTTTTCGCCTGTTCTACCACCAACCGCAGATGCGCGTTAGTGGCCACATCCGCACCATTACGCGCGGCAATAGTAATTTCTTTGACCAGTTTGCCGAAGATCTTGCCCTTGGCATTGGATGCCGCTTCTTTGTGTTTAACCTTCCACTGTGCGCCCATTACTCACTCTCTTGATCTGTGGCGCCGAGACATCTATTGGCCGACGCTTTGTGCAAGTTTATACGGCCTAAAGTTCCCAATCGACCAAAAAGTCGAGTGACTGATCGACTTCTCCATAACATCGGGTTTGACTCGGGCCGCCGCCACCGAACCGGGTCTGTTTTCGATTGGCTGGTGAACAGCCAGACACCTGGCGCTGAAAGACTGATCAGCCTTTGTCGGCCTTGCCCGCTGCCGCCGCAAACCTGGCCAGGCGCACATCCAGATGCCGCGGTCGGCGCCCGCGGTCTTCGGCGTGCTCCTTGCGCCGGATCGCGTTGCGGACCATCAATGAGCCCAGATAGCGGATCGGCTCCGGCGGAAAATAACCCAACGGGCCGTTGACCAAGGGCGAGCGGGTCCAGAGATTGTCCAGGCCTTGCACCATCGACGCGAGGATCTGCCCGCCCATATGACAAGGCCCGACACCGCTGCCGGAATAACCGAATCCATAGAACACGTTGCCGCTGGCGCTCATCTGGCCGAAGAATGGCAGCCCGGTGACCGAACGATCCGAGGGGCCGTTCCAGGTCGCCTCCACCGCGACATCGGTAAACGCCGGGAAGAACTCCGCCAGACTATTGCGCAACAATCGTTCGTAAGGTGAAGGCTGATCGAACACCGGCAGCATCCGCCCGCCATATGCAAAGGTGTTGCCGCCTTTGCCAAGCATGATTCGGCCGTCCGGGGTGTTGTGGTAGTAGTGCACGAAAATCCGCGAATCAAGCACCGTCACACCGCTGGTCAAGCCGATTTCCTTGAGTAGATCCGGACGCGGCTCAGTGATGATCATGTCACTGGAGACGATCGCCACACTGCGTTCGAACTGTGGGAACGCCCGGGCCATCCACGCGTTCATCGCCAACACCACGCGGTCGGCCTGGATGTTCCCGTACGGCGTTTGAATCACCGCGGGGTTGCCCTCTTCCAGACCGATCATCGCGGTGTTTTCATGAATCCGGACACCCAGTTGCCAGGCGACCCGCCGTAAACCACGCACCAGCTTGCCCGGCTGCACGCTGGCCGCCGCCGGGGAATACCAGCCTTCAAGATGCTTGCTGGAACCGGCCATGCGCTGCACATCGGCCACAGGGCGTTTTTCGAAAGAGTTGATGCCATTGCGCTCGAGGGCGGCGATCACCCCGTCGGTAGACCCGCACTGCGCCCGGTTGGTGGCGGTGTACAACGTGCCATCGAGGCGGTAATCGGCATCCACCGCGTATTTCTCGCAGAAAGCGCCAATGGCATAAATGCTTTGCTCCGATTCCTTGACCAGCCGCACCGCTTCCTCGACACCGAATAACCGCTCCAGCGTGAAATACTTGGCCGACCAGGACAGTGCACAGCCACCGTTGCGTCCGCTGGCACCGGCGCCGCAGATATCGGCTTCGATCAACACCACCTCAAGCTCGGGGTTCTGCTCCTTGAGCATGATCGCGGTCCACAACCCGGTGTAGCCACCGCCGACGATACAAACGTCAGCGCTGGTATCGCCTTGCAACGGCTCGCAGGGTTCTGAAGCCTCAGACTTCAAGGCCTGTTCCAGCCAGAATGGTCGCATGGGGCACATCTCCAGTTCAGTTGGCCACACTCCGACCTGCCGTCATGACACGACGGCAAGCAGGGTTTGTTTGGCAATAGGATTTCAGCTACGCAGCGGTTTGACGGGCATGGCCCCGTTGGGCACAAAGGCGCAATCCGCTTTGAGACCTGTCGGACGGCTGTTCCAGTGCGGGATCAAGACCAGTGCGGAGAACATCGCGCAACCGGCGAAGACGATAAACACCGTGACCGTGTCGAAGTAACCCGGCAGCAATCCACCGAGAATCGCCCCGACCGAGCCGCAACCATTGACGAAACCCGCCGCCGTCGCACCGGCCTTGGCCGTGCCGAAGTCAATCGCCGCCGCGCCACTGATCATCGAGTCCGGCCCGTAAAGGGTCAGCCCCATGAAAAACAACAAGGCCACCACCAGCAGCACACTGCCGGTGTGCAACGCCCCCATGAACAATGCCAGCGATACAGTCAGCGCCAACAGACTCAAGACACAGGCCGGCATCCGTCGTGCGCCAAAGACCTTGTCCGAGGCCAGGCCTATCATGATCGGCCCGAGCAAACCGGCCAGTTCAAACGCCGTTGGCACAATCGCCGCGCCGACCTTGCCCACCGAGGGCATTTGCTCGAAGACAATCACCGGCCCCCACAGCAAAATCGCGTAGCGCGCCGGTTTCAACAGGAAGTAGGCGAAGCCGAGGGTCAGCACCGTGCGGTTGCGCAGGATTTCGCGCAGCGGTTCCCAGACACTGATTTTGCTCCGGGCTTGCAGCTCCTCGGCGGTCAGTTCAGGCTCTGGCTCCACGGCAGGCAAGCCAACGTCTTCAGGTTTGTTGCGTTGAAAGATAAAGAACAGCACCGCTACCAGACCAACCACTGCTGCGCTGGATATAAACGCCGCATGCCAGGTACCGATCAGTGTGTACGCCCACCAGCCGGCAAACGGCGAGGCCACCAGGCCGCCGAAGGCGTAGCAAGAGCTCCACAAGCCCAAGACCCGCCCGCGCTGCTCGGCGGGAAAGAAACTGCCAATGTTTTTGCACAATCCCGACCAGCCAGTGGACTGCGCCAACCCCTGGATCAACATACAAGTGAAAAAGATGGGCAGTGTCGCGAAGCTGCCCATGACCAATGCCGCCACGGCAGAAATCAACAAGCCACCCAACACCACGACCCGCGGCCCGAAACGGTCAGCGAGCATGCCCCAGGTGAATTGACCGACGGCATAGGCCGCCAGGTAGATGCCGTCGAGGTTGGCCATCATCATCTTGTCGAGATGAAAGGTGGGGTCTTCACCGATCCCCAGTTTGGCCACGGAAAAGGCTTTGCGAGTGAAATAGAAGGCCGCGTAGGCCAGCCAGGTGATGGCAAAAATCTGCACGCGCCAACGCTTGATGGTATCGATGTGCTTATTCATTGTGAGTCTGACCTCAGGGTGAGTGTGCCGGCAGAATTGGGAAAAACGCCTGTTTTTTTATTGTTGAGCACCGCGATATCGCCCTTCAGGAGGAGCGATACCGGTCAGATGAGTCCTGTTGCTTCCCTGTAGTCGGAGGTTCTTCCGCACGCACAGGCTCATGGCCGCCAAGGACTGTCATACGACCAGCCACCGGGGTTGAGGGCGATAAAAACAATTACTGATTAATAAGTGAAATCGATTTATCGTATTTCAAATATAAGCCCAGCTTGTTACTGGTGATCCGATGTCTGTCTCTCACGCCCAACTCAAAGCGTTCCACGCCGTTGCGGTGCACGGCAGTTTCACGCGCGCCGCCGAACGCCTGTTTCTGACTCAGCCAGCGATTTCCGACCAGGTGCGCAAGCTGGAAGAGCGTTTCGGTGTGTTGCTGTTCCATCGCAACAAACGCTCGGTGCACCTGACCGATCTGGGCGAACGCTTGCTGAGCATCACTCAGCGCCTGTTCGTCATCGAAGCCGAAGCCCAGGAGCTGCTGCACGACTCTCAGGCCTTGCAGACCGGCAGTCTGATCCTCGCCGTGGATGCACCGGTGCACGTACTGCCGCAGATCGCCCGCTTCTGTGAGCGCTACCCCGGTATCAGCGTGAAAATCGAGACCGGCAACACCGATGAATCACTGTTTCGGCTGTTCAACTACCAGGCTGACCTGGCCCTGCTTGGCCGCGATGTCAGCGATGAACGCCTGCTGTCGCTCCCCCTGCGCAATGACCCCATGGTGGCGTTCGTTTCGCGCAACCATCCGTGGGCCAGCCGCCAGTCGATCTGCCTGGCGGACCTGGATGACACGCCGCTGGTGCTGCGTGAAATCGGCTCGGTGACGCGGCAGACGCTGGAAGAGGAAATGAATCAGGCAGGCTTTCGCATCCGTCCGGCGATTCAGGTGGAGGGCCGTGAAGCGGCGCGCGAAGCTGTGGTGGTGGGAATTGGCGTAGGCGTGGTGTCAGCGGCGGAATTCGGCTCCGACTCGCGGGTCTGTGCGCTGCCGATTACCGATTGCAAACGGCGGTTGACCGAGACACTGGTATGCCTGCGCGAGCAAAGTTCACGACGGGTAGTGGCGACCTTTCTGGAGATGGTTCGCGAGAGTCTGGTGTAGGCCGCATGGCCCTCATCGCGGGCAAGCCTCGCTCCTACGGGTACGCGTCATATCTGTAGGAGCGAGGCTTGCCTGCGAAGGAAGCGACTCGGTCTCCAAGACTCACCCGACACTGGGTGACAACCCAAAAAACGCCTGAATCAAGCGCAAATCCCGCCGCCGCTCCATACAGCCGATCATGTGCCGATTGACCAGCCCTTCGCCAATGATCGGCACGGCAGCCACCCGCGGATCATGACTGACCTCCACTGACGAGACGATGCCCACACCCAATTCGGCGGCCACGGCCTCGGTCACCGCCTCGCGACTGTCCAGCTCCAGCAGCACCCGCGGATTGACGCTGGCCAGGCCACAGGCGTCGTCAAAGGTGCGACGGGTAATCGAACTCGGCTCACGCAACACCATGATCACCTGATCCAACTGTTCGATGCCGATCCCCGCAGGCGAAGCCAGCCAAGGATGATTGGCCGGCACCAACGCACAGATCCTGGATTCGCTCAATCGTTGCAAGTGCAGCCCTTTGCGCGGCTCAACTTCGGTCAGCACCGCCACATCCGCATGTTCGGACAGCAACGCCGCGAGGGTTTCCTGCGCATTGCCCAAGCGTAAATTCACGGTGATTCCCGGGTATGCCGCCCGCAGACTGGCGAGCATCGGCATGACCATGTGCGGACCGTCCGCCGCCACTTCCAGACGTCCGGTGAGCAACTGCCGATTGGCTTCAAGCATCGCCTGGGCCTCTTCGGCCAGGCCGAACATGGCTCGAGTGATCGCCGCCAGTTTGATCCCCTCCTCCGTCAGCTCCACCCGCCGTGCGGTGCGCCGTAACAAGGTGATCTGGTAATGCTCCTCCAACGCCTTGATATGCCCGGTGACCGCCGGCTGGCTGATGAACAAACGCGCAGCGGCCCGGGTGAAGCTGCCTTCACGGGCCACAGCATCAAACGCTCTTAGCTGGAACAGGTTCATATCTATCGGCCTCACTGATGGCTGGCATAACAACAAACAATTTGATTGATGACAAGCCAAACCGCAATTTATGCCCCGTACCTTCATCCCTAAGCGTTTTGCGAGGACATCAGCATGAGTACTGCCGAGCCAATCCTGCTCACCCCAGGCCCATTGACCACTTCAGCCCGCACCCGTCAGGCCATGATGGTCGACTGGGGTTCATGGGATGACCGCTTCAATCAACTGACCGCCAGCCTTTGCGAACAGCTGCTGGCGATCATCGACGGTGCCGACAGCCATCACTGCGTACCCTTGCAGGGCAGCGGCACGTTTTCCGTGGAAGCGGCCATCGGCACCCTGGTGCCCCGTGACGGCAAGGTGCTGGTGCTGATCAACGGCGCTTATGGCAAACGCCTGGCGAAAATCTGTGAAGTGCTCGGCCGCTCGTTCAGTACCTTTGAAACCGCCGAAGACGAACCGACCACCGCCGCCGATGTCGATCGTCTGCTGCGGGCCGACACCAGCATTACCCACGTCGCACTGATCCACTGTGAAACCAGCACCGGCATCCTCAACCCGCTGCCGGAAATTGCCCGGGTGATTGCCCGGCACGGCAAACGGCTGATCATCGACGCCATGAGCTCCTTCGGCGCACTGCCGATCGATGCCCGACAAGTGCCGTTCGAGGCGCTGATCGCCGCGTCTGGCAAATGCCTGGAAGGCGTGCCGGGGATGGGCTTCGTCTTTGTTCGCAAGGAGGCACTGGCCAATGCCGCCGGCAACTCGCATTCGCTGGCGATGGACCTGTTTGATCAGCACAGCTATATGGCCAAAACCGGTCAGTGGCGCTTTACCCCGCCGACCCACGTGGTCGCGGCGCTGCACGAAGCCCTGCTGCAATACAACGAAGAAGGCGGTTTGCCGGCGCGTCATCAGCGTTATGCCAATAACTGCAAAGTCTTGCTCGATGAAATGGCCAGGCTGGGCTTGCGCAGCTTCCTGCCGGCGGCGATTCAGGCGCCGATCATCATCACCTTTCACGCGCCGAAAGATCCGCGCTACCAGTTCAAGGAGTTCTACGAACGGGTCAAGGCCAAGGGCTTCATTCTCTATCCCGGCAAGCTGACCCAAGTCGAAACCTTCCGTGTCGGCTGCATCGGCCACGTCAATGAAGCCGAGATGCACGCGGCCGTGGCAGCGGTGGCGGACGTACTGCGGGAAATGGAAGTGCTGGAAATCTGATCACGACCTCCCGTAGCAGCTGCCGAGCCTGCGAGGCTGCGTTCGGCTGCGAAGCAGTCGCAAATCAACCACCGCGGTGTTTCAGGTGGACCGAACCGCATGGTTTGCGGCCGCTTCGCAGCCGAACGCAGGCTCGCGCAGCTCGCCAGCTGCTACGGGTATGTAATTCATCATGCCCACACACAGGATTAGAGACATGAACTACAGCAACCCAACCAAACTTCAAGCCGCCATCCTCGACTGGGCCGGCACTGTCGTCGACTTCGGCTCGTTCGCGCCGACCCAGATCTTCGTCGAAGCCTTCGCCGAATTCGACGTTCAGGTCTCCATCGAAGAGGCCCGTGGCCCGATGGGGATGGGCAAGTGGGACCACATCCGCACCCTGTGCGACCAGCCGCAAGTTGCCGAGCGTTATCGCAAGGTGTTCGGTCGCGCACCGACCGACGACGATGTCACCGCCATCTATCAGCGCTTCATGCCATTGCAGATCGAGAAAATCGCCGAGCACTCGGCGCTGATCCCCGGCGCCCTGGACACCATCGCCAACCTGCGTCAGCAAGGCATCAGGATCGGCTCCTGCTCCGGTTATCCGAAGCAGGTGATGGACAAAGTCGTCGAACTGGCGGCCACCAACGGCTATGTTGCTGATTATGTGGTCGCCACCGATGAAGTCCCGAACGGTCGCCCGTGGCCTGCTCAGGCACTCGCCAACGTGATCGCGCTGGGCATCGATGACGTCGCTGCCTGCGTCAAGATCGACGACACCGTCCCTGGCATTCTGGAAGGTCGTCGTGCCGGCATGTGGACCGTGGCGCTGATCTGCTCGGGTAATGCACTGGGCCTGACCTACGAGGGCTACCGCGCCTTGGGCAGTGAGGAACTGGCCAGCGAACGCAAGCGTATTCATGCGATGTTCGAAGGTTCCCGCCCGCATTACATGATCGACACCATCACCGACCTCCCGGAGGTGATCGCCGATATCAACAAGCGTCTGGCCAATGGTGAGATGCCACAAACCAACTGATCCCCGGTACGCGACACAAAAAAGCGGCAGCCCTTGATCGGGGCTGCCGCTTTTTTGTGTCGGATAACCATCCCAGAGTATTTATACGCCGAAGAAAAGCCTGATCTGCCTCAGGCAATCCCACAGAAACAGGATTACAGTTATAGAACTCCGTCGAGCAAGAACGGAGGCTTGTGACCTGATAAGTGAGGGACACCGCATGCCCTGGACAAATACCGAGTCGCGTTACAGCACGGTGTCGATTGCATTGCATTGGTTGATGCTGGTGTTGCTGGCAGTGGTCTACGCCTGTATCGAATTTCGCGGCATATTCCCCAAGGGCAGCGGTGGTCGGACCTTGATCACGGAAGCACACTACATGCTCGGCCTGACCGTGTTCCTGCTGGTCTGGCTGCGCCTGTTCGCACGAAGCCTCGGTGTCGCGCCGAAAATCCTGCCGACGCCACCTGGCTGGCAGATGCTTGTATCCAGACTGATGCATCTGGCGCTGTACGTATTCATGATCGCCATGCCCATCCTCGGCTGGCTGATTACCAGTGCCAAGGGCAACCAGGTCATGTTCTACGGGGTGGACTTACCGTTGCTGGTTCACGAAAACAAGGCATTTGCCAAGCAGCTCCAGGGTTGGCACGAGCTGGGCGGTACCATCGGTTACTGGCTGATTGGCCTGCACGCCGTGGCCAGCTTGTATCACCACTATGTGGTGCGCGATAACACGCTGCTGCGGATGATGCCAAAACGCGGCTAATCCTTACCCATAGCCGTGAATCCCCGACGGCCCTGCAAACCGCCGGTGTGCACAAAGATCAATCGTGCTCCCTGGGCCAGGCCCCCCGCTTCGATCTGTTGTTTGAGCGCCAACAGTGCTTTGCCGGTGTACAGCGGTTCAAGCGGTATACCACTGTGCTTCTCGGTCAACTCGATGAACTCAAGCAACGCCGGATCGACCTTGGCGAAGCCGCCGCGACTGCCATCGAACAGCTCATACACCGGATCGCATAATCCTGCTTGCCGGACTATCGTCTCGATCTGTTGAGCGACCCCATGATCATCAGGCACTGCCAACGCGCCATAGACCGGATGCGCCCCCGCCTCGGCCAGCACCAGACCGGCCAGTGTGGTCCCTGTCCCGGCGGCCAGCCACCAGGCGTCATAGTCGCTCCAGCCCAGTGCACTCAGTTGATTGCGCGCCATCTCCAGCAATCCCGCGCACCCTTGCGCGCCGGGTAAACCGCCCCCGCCTTCGGGTACTGGTTGCAAATGCGGGTATTGCACTTGCCACGGCAGCCAGAAGCCAGGCTCATGCCGCGCGCGATAGCCGCCATAACCCAGCCAATGCAGCTGCATGCCGAAGGCCTGCAAATCCAGTACGGTCGGGGTTTCTTGTGGGTGACCACGCAGCAAACCGACAGTGGGAAAACCGAAACGCTTTCCCGCCGCTGCCAGCGCGTGCAAATGATTGGAGTGAGCACCGCCCAGGCTGATGATGCCCTTGGCCCCGACTTGATCGGCTGCGGCCAGATGTTTGATCAGCTTGAACCACTTGTTGCCGCAGATCAGCGGGTCGATGAGGTCCAGACGCAGGATGGCAACCTGAATATTGGCCTGTGTCAACCAATCCAGATGAAGGTGTTCAAGGGGCGCGCTGGGTAGCCAGTCGAAGGGACCCAGGCTCATGGCAGGAAAAGCATCGGGAACACGCTGCGTGGAAAAGACCCCAGTCTAGCAGCGAGCGCGGCCGTCGTTGTAGCAGCTGGCGTAGCCTGCGTTCGGCCGCGTAGCGGTCGTAAAACCTGAGTCCCCTATCTTGCTTCGGGAGCGCGGCGTCAGGTATTACGGCCGTGCCGGCCGAACGCAGGCTACGCCAGCTGCTACAGGGGGCCGTTACAATTGCGCCGCCAATCGCGAACCCTGATTGATCGCCCGCTTGGCGTCCAGTTCAGCGGCCACGTCCGCACCACCAATCAGGTGCACGTTCTGTCCGGCCGACAGCAGGCCGTCCTGCAGCTCGCGCAACGGGTCTTGTCCTGCGCAAATCACGATGTTGTCCACCGGCAATACTTGCGGCTCGCCTGCCTCCCCGATGCGGATGTGCAACCCGGCATCGTCGATCTTCAGGTATTCGACGCTGTTGAGCATCTGCACCTGCTTGTTCTTCAGGCCCGTGCGATGAATCCAGCCAGTGGTCTTGCCCAGGCCGTCGCCGACTTTGGACTTCTTGCGTTGCAGCAGGAACACCTGACGCGCCGGTGCATGGGGCTCAGCCTTGATACCGGCGACGCCACCACGTGCAGCGAGGTGGGTATCGATGCCCCACTCCTTCCAGAACGCCTCGCGGTTCTGGCTGGTGGACACCCCCTGTTGGACGAGAAATTCCGACACGTCGAAGCCGATACCGCCCGCACCGATCACCGCCACGTTTTTGCCGACAGGCTTGCGCTCAAGAATCACGTCCAGGTAGCTCAAGACCTTGGCATTCTCGATGCCGGGAATTGCCGGCAAACGAGGGGCGATACCGGTGGCGAGAATGATCTCGTCATAACCGCCAGCCACCAGTTGCTCGACGTCGACCCGGGTGTTCAGGCACAGCTCGACATGGCTGGTTTGCAACTTGCGTTTGAAATAGCGCAGGGTTTCAAAGAACTCCTCCTTGCCCGGCACGCGCTTGGCGATGTTGAACTGGCCACCGATCTCGCTGGCGGAATCGAATAGCGTCACCTGATGCCCACGTTCCGCCGCGACGGTAGCCGCCGACAAGCCCGCAGGCCCGGCGCCAACCACGGCGATTTTCTTGATCTGCTGCACCGGCAGGTAATTGAGTTCGGTTTCGTGGCAGGCCCGCGGGTTCACCAGACAGCTGGTCAACTTGCCGCCGAAGGTGTGATCCAGGCAGGCCTGATTGCAACCGATGCAGGTGTTGATCTCGTCGCCGCGCCCGGCAGCGGCTTTGTTGACAAAGTCCGGGTCGGCAAGGAACGGCCGCGCCATCGAGACCATATCCGCGTCGCCTTCAGCGAGAATCTGCTCGGCGACTTCCGGGGTGTTGATGCGGTTGGTGGTGATCAACGGGATCGCTACCTCACCGCGCAGCTTGGCGGTGACCTTGCTGAACGCAGCACGCGGGACTTTGGTGGCGATGGTCGGAATCCGCGCCTCATGCCAGCCGATCCCGGTGTTGATAATGGTCGCACCGGCCTGCTCGATAGCCTTGGCCAGCTGGACGATTTCCTCCCAGGTGCTGCCGCCTTCCACCAGATCGAGCATCGACAGGCGATAGATAATAATGAAATTCGGCCCTACGGCCTCGCGCACGCGGCGCACGATTTCCACCGGCAGACGCATGCGGTTCTCGAAGCTGCCACCCCAGCGGTCAGTACGGTGGTTGGTATGCGCCGCCAGAAACTGGTTAATGAAGTATCCTTCAGAGCCCATGATTTCGACGCCGTCGTACTCGGCTTTTTGCGCCAGGGTCGAACAGGTGACGAAGTCGCTGATTTGCTTCTCGATACCTTCCTCGTCCAGTTCTTTGGGCTTGAACGGGTTGATCGGCGCCTGGATGGCGCTTGGCGCGACCTGTTTCGGGCTGTAGGCATAACGCCCGGCGTGGAGGATCTGCATGCAGATCTTGCCGCCCGCCTCGTGTACCGCGCGGGTCACGATCTGGTGCTTTTGCGCCTCTTGCTCGGTGGTCAGTCTGGCCGCGCCCGAGTACACACCACCTTCCTCGTTCGGGCCAATGCCGCCGGTGACCATCAAACCAACGCCACCACGGGCACGCTCGGCGAAGTACGTAGCCATACGCTCAAAACCGCCGGGCTTTTCTTCCAGACCAGTGTGCATCGACCCCATCAGGGTGCGATTGCGCAGCGTGGTGAAACCCAGATCCAGCGGGGCCAACAGGTGCGGGTAGTGAGCGGCGGCCATCGGTAACTCCATAACGAGCAATCACGGAAAAGTGCAGGAACTCTTTGGCTCCCATCAGTTATGTTCGACAGACTAAGAGCACACCTCTCGCCGCTCAATGACCGTAACTGACAACTTATTGATCCAAATGTGCAGCGCCCCTTGGCAATCGCATGCATGGGCCCTACCCTAGTCGGTAAACCCTGTATGCGGCCGCTTACTGTTTTCCCATGCGCAAACTTCTCAGCCTCACCTTTTCCTTGGCTTTGATCGCCGCCATCACCCTCTATGCGATGTGGACCGCCGAACGCCCCGTCGGCCATTACTTGTCGGACTTGCGGATCAAGCTCGCCGTGGATCACGGTATTCGCGCCGATCGCGGCAACCTTCTGGGCATCCAGCCCGAACTGTTCCCCACCGATTATCAAAGCCCCCAGCAATTGCATCGCAAGCTTGCGGCCTATTTGCAGCAAGCCCTGGATCTAGGCTTGCTGAATGACAAAACCATCGTCGTGCTGCCGGAGCATATCGGTACCTGGCTGATGATCAGCAGCGAAAAAGATGAGGTGTACCAAGCCACCAGCCTTGAAGAGGCAATGAACTGGCTGGCTATCAGTAATCCACTGGCGTTTGCACGGGCACTCATCAGCGCCACAGGCGACAGTCGTCTGGACGACGCGTACCTGCGGATGAAAGCCGACTCCATGGCCAGGGATTACCAGGCACTGTTCGGTGGGCTGGCCAGGGAATTTGGTGTAACGCTGGTGGCAGGTTCCATCGTGCTGCCTGAGCCAAGTGTCAGCGACAGCCAGCTAAAAGCCGGTCGCGGCGCGCTGTACAACAGCACGCTGGTGTTCGGCAGCGACGGCTTGCCGATCGGCCAACCCCAGCGTCAACGTAATCCGGCGTTCGATGAGCGCGGTTTTATCCAGCCCGGTGCCGACAGGACAATTAACGTCATCGATACCCCGGCAGGACGCCTTGGCGTATTGATCGGCAGAGACAGCTGGTACCCCGACAATTACCGCAAACTCAATGACCAGGGCGCGCAGTTGATCGCCGTCCCGGCCTTCGTTACCGGTCGCGGTACATGGGACAAACCCTGGCGCGGGTACAAAAACATGCCGACTCCCAGCGAAACCCACCTCAAGCCCGGAGAGCTCAGCGAAGGTGACGCCTGGCATCACCTGACACTGACCAGCCAGCTTCCCGGCAACCACGCTATAGCCGGCGTGAGCGTGTTTTTACGTGGCCAGTTCTGGGATCAAGGCAGCGACGGCCAGAGCTTTATCAGCTGCAACGGCCAAACCCTCACCGACGGCGATGCCCGCGGTGCCCGCATGCTGAACATCTGGTTGTAACCGATGAAACCGCTACCGATGCGCCTCGGCGATCTATCTGTTGGCTTTGTCCATAGCCTTGCCGACGCCGTGCGCAGCCATGGCCTGGACCCACAGGATTTGCTCGATCAATATGGCCTCGACCCGGCGCGCCTGGCCGAAGCCGGCGCAAGGCTGTCGATTCCACGTTACATGCGCCTGGGCCACGCAGCCATTCAACTGACCGCAGACCCGGCATTGGGCTTGCGCATGGGCCAGCTCAGTCGTCTCAGCCAGGCTGGCCTGGCCGGAGTCACGGCGGCCCAGGCACCGACAGTTCGGGAAGCCGCGCGCTGCCTGACCCGTTTCGAAGCCTTGTATGGCTCAAACTATCGCGGCCATTCGAGCTTCCATGAAGATGCTCAAGGCGCCTGGCTGCGGTTCTATTCCATCAGCCCCTATAACGCCTACAACCGCTTCGTGGTGGATTCGATCATTGCCGGATGGCTACAGCAGTTATCCAGCCTGAGCCCCGAACCGGTGCACGCCGAGCGCATCGACATCGAGTTCGCCGAGCCGGAGTACCGTGAATGCTATGCAATGCTGGGTGACTGTCCTATCCACTTTGGTGCTGAGCACAATCAGCTGCGTCTGAGCCAGGCCAGTCTGGCGCTGCGCAACCCTGAGCATTGCCCCAGTACCTGGCGTCTACTGATCAAGCTGTGTGAAAGGGAACTGGAGCAACTGACTCGAACCCGCAGCCTGCGTGAGCGCATTATTCAGTTGCTGGGACCCTTGCTCAATGGTGGCCGGGAACCCGACCTGGAAGAAGTGGCGGCACGCCTGAAGCTGCCGACCTGGACTTTGCGCCGCAAGCTCGCCGAAGAAGGCACGCAATTTCGCGCCATTCTCAACGACACCCGGCGTGATCTGGCGATGACCTACATCCGCGACACCGAGCTGGCGTTCGGGGAGATTGCTTACTTGCTGGGATTTGCCTCAGCCGAAGCCTTTCAACGGGCCTTCAAACGCTGGAATGGCCAGACTCCCGGCGAATTTCGCCGAAGCCATCGCCAATCAGCCTGAAGCACGCCACCACCATCACAGCTCGGTAGCGTCTTCAGCAGGTTCCAATGGATCGAGTTCAAACGCCTGATATTCGAGAAGCTCTTCCTGGTAATCGTCCATTGCGACATCCTTTTTGGTTGCAGTGTAAAACCGATTGCTTAAATGACCTTCGCTCTCAGCATAAAGTGCCTTCATGACGGAAAAAATAATCCTTCATGACACTCAGACTCTTAAAAATCAAACGTAGCAGATCCCCGCGAATTTACCGCCATCCGCGGTGCAACGATTGTATTGGCATGATTGTGTTGGCCGCGCTGAAGGCGCCAGGCGATGACGGGCAGTCAGCCTGAAGTCACTTGTCGCAAGCGATCAGCCGCTACAGGATTGATATCGGCAAGGCCAATCCTGCAGCGGTCCGGGCCGGGCTTACTGAGCCGAAACCGGCAGAGCCTGAATCGGCTCTGTCGGTGCCGGCAGCGAAGCTGGATTCGCCGGTGGTGTTACGGTTTCAGCCGACGGGACTGGCGCCGCGGTTTGCTCAGGGACAATCGGTGCGGTTTTCGCTGACGGCGCCACAGGCTCTGAGACCGCTGGCGCGCTTTCTGCTGGCACAACAACTGGCGCAGGTTCTGCGGCCGGTACAACAGCGGGCGCAGGTGTTGGTGTTGGCACTACAGCAGCAGGCGCAGGCGTTGGCGTTGGCGCTACAGCAGCAGGCACGACTTTGGGCTCGGGCACCCCCAGATCGGCCTTCGGCTTCTCGGTGATATTCGCAGCCTTCTTGGCCTCAGGCGGCAAGAACAGTTCAACCAGCGCAAAGAAACGCTCATAAAACTTGGCCGAAGACACTGTTTCGCTGGCGACCTTGACCATCGAATCGTCGGAGGAGCCAATTGGCATCGACACCGAACCCAATACACCGACCCCAAGACTGGCGGAGTTATTGGTCTTTTTCAGCGCATAGCGATCCTGCAAGGCATTGGCGAACATCGTTGCGTGGTGACCGGCACTGCCGTCTTCAGCACAGACAACGCTGAAGCTGATCTCCATATGCGTTTCACCGGTCTGCTGAAAGCTCTTGTGACCACTGACCAGCTTCGGATCGCTGCTGGTGATGATATAGCCCTGACTGAGCAAGGCGCGACGTGCGGCTTCGCACGTCGCGGTATCGCTCATCGGGTAGTCGCGCGAGAAGGTTCCGGAGTCAGCGAAATTTTCATGCTCATAAATGGCGGCTTTTTGCGACGAGCAACCTGCTGCGCCCGCCATCACAAGCGCCAGTACAGCAACACGCAAGTGGAATGATTTAAACATTGAAAATCCTGAGCAAAACGGTTCGAGGCGTATTGTGCAACAGATCGACGCTCATGGGCGTACCGTTTAGTGTCTTAAAAGCGTTACAAACTTACTGATCGCTATTTGCGGGAAAAAATCACGCACACAAATGATCCATGAACACCCGCAACCTGGCCACCGCAGGCTTCATTACCGTCATGACAGAAACCTTGCCGGCGGGCCTGCTGTCACGAATGAGCGAGGACCTGAGCGTTTCGCAAGCACGGGTCGGCCAGTTGGTCACGCTTTAAGCCTTCGGCTCGTTACTGACGGCGACCCCCTGACCAGCGTCAACCGGGGCTGGCGCCGTCGCCCCTTGCTGCTGATTGCGATTGGCGGCTTTTCTATCGTCAACAGTATCACAGCCTCCCTTACCGGCATCGATAACCCATAAACAAAGACCCCGGCCTTGCGGCCGGGGTCTTTGTTTACAACTTGTCGACTCAGTGAGGCATCAGAAGCGCTTGATGTCCGCCTGGCTTTCAAGTTGCTTGCGATAGGCCGCAAAGTCTTGCTGACCAATGCGCGAAGCAAGGAAGCGACGATACTGGGCTTTCTCTTCCTCGGTAGGCGCTGCCGCTTCGTTCACGCCGTTCAGACGCACGATCACCAGGCTACCATCAGCCAGGGTCACACTGCTGAAAGTCGGCTTGTCCTTGGCTACAGGTTTCGGCATACGGAACAGTGCTTGCAGCACGGTTGGATCGATGCCTTCCTGACCACGGGTTACGGCCCCAGTCACTTTCCAGCTCTGACCATCCACCGCTTGGGTCAACGGTGTCTTGCCATCGCGCAGACCGGCAATCAGTGTTTCAGCCTTGGCCTTGGCGGCAGCACTTGCATGCTCCTTGGCCAATTGCACGCGGATGCTGCCGGCAACGCTTTCCAGAGGCAGTTGTTCAGGCTTGCGATGCTCTTTGGCGCGCAGCACCACAACAGTTTCCGGATCCAGCTCGATGGCGGTGCTGTTAGCCCCCTCATCCAGCACTTCAGGACTGAACGCTGCTTGCACAACCGCACGGTTGGCGGCAACACCATCGCCACCTTCACGACCGAATGGCGCCGAGGTGTGAACGGTCAGTTTCAGATCTTGAGCCGGCTGAGACAGATCGGAAGCTTCGAACGAGGAGTCCTCCAGTTGCTTGGTCGCCTCGACAAAGCGCTGCTCGACCTGTTGGGTTTTCAGCTCTTTGGTCAGCTTGTCTTTCAGGCTGGCAAAGCTCGGCACTTGAGGTGCCTCGACGCCCAACAGCTTGATCAAGTGCCAACCGAAGTCAGTGCGAACCGGTGCCGAAACCTGATCCTTGTTCAAGGCGTACAAGGCCTTTTCAAAGCTTGGGTCGTAGACACCTGGACCTGCATAACCGAGGTCGCCGCCGTTAGCTGCCGAGCCCGGATCCTGCGAGAACTCTTTGGCCAACGCTTCGAAGCTTTCACCCTTGGCCAGACGTTGTTGAACTTCGTCGATTCTGGCCTTGGCTTGCGCCTCGTTCACCTTGTCATTCACTTCAATCAGAATGTGCGCCGCCCGACGTTGCTCGGAGAGGTTCGCAGTTTCTTTCTGATACTGAGCCTGCAGGTCCTCGTCCTTGACGCTGATCTGATCAAAGAAAGAGGATTTCTTCAACTCGAGGTAATCGATCACCACCTGATCAGGAGACATGAACTCCTTGGCGTGCTCGTCGTAGTAAGCCTTGATCTCATCATCGGTCAGTTTGACTGCCGCCGGGTCAGCCTTGATATTCAAGGAGGCGAAATCGCGAGTCTGTTTTTCCAGACGGGCGAAAGCCATAACCTGTGCATCGGTCACGAAACCGCTACCTGCCAGACCGGCACGCAGCTGGCCGATCAGCATTTCCTGCGTCAGCATCTGACGGAATTGCAGACGGTTGTATCCCAACTGACGGATCACCTGATCGAAACGCTCGGAGCTGAACTTGCCGTCGACCAAAAACTCAGGCGTTTGCAGGATCACTTGATCCAAAGCAGCTTCGGAGAAAGCGAATTTCGAACTGTTTGCGCCTTGCAGCAACAATTTGCGATCGATCAGCCCTTTCAGAGCGGCTTCACGCAGCATCTTTTCGTCGAGCAAGGAAGCATCGAAATCCTTGCCCAGCCGTTGCATGAGCTGACGGCGTTGCATATCGACCGCCTGGCTCAGCTCATTCTGGCTGATGTCTTCGCCGTTCACCTTGGCCGCATCATTGGTATGTGTGGTGGCCTTGAAAATGGCGTCGAAACCGGTCAAAGCCATCAGTGCAACGATGACTCCAATAATGGTCTTGGCAATCCAGCCTTGTGAATTGTCCCTGATATTCTGCAGCATGCGTCCCCCATAAACGGTTGTACTTCAAATTAAGCAACCGTGGAGCGTGGGTAGAATCCGGATAGAAGAAAGGCGCATCCGAGGATGCGCCTTCTCGTAACTGGCGGAGCGGACGGGACTCGAACCCGCGACCCCCGGCGTGACAGGCCGGTATTCTAACCGACTGAACTACCGCTCCGCTGCCAAGTCAGGACTGACCCCGACCCGGATGGGTAAAGACTTTAAAGAAACTTAGTTAACAGCTTCTTTCAGTGCTTTACCGGCTTTGAAACCTGGTTTTTTGGCTGCTGCGATTTCCAGCGTCTTACCGGTCTGTGGGTTACGACCAATGCGAGCTGGACGATCGGTAACGGAGAACGTGCCGAAACCAACCAGTACAACAGAGTCGCCAGCCTTGAGAGCGCCAGTGACGGATTCGATTACTGCGTCCAGCGCACGGCCAGCAGCAGCTTTCGGGATATCAGCGGATGCAGCGATAGCATCAATCAGTTCCGACTTGTTCACTCTAAGTCCCCTTATATCTATTTGAGTATGATTCTAAGTTTTTTGGTGAAAGCAAAAACGAGTGCTGAATGGCCTACAGACACTTAAGAGCCGCTTTATAACAAGGGCTCTAAAAAGCTGTCAAGGAAGCCCCCCAGGCTAATGCGTACTAATGCGTGCTAATTCTTTCCTTAGAGTCAGACTCGCGCTTTTCATCCTTTGCAACTATCTCGGGAGCCACATCCGGCAAGGGCTCCGGCGCGTATTGCAGCGCAATTTGCAGGACCTCGTCAATCCATTTAACTGGTTTAATCTGAAGATCTTGCTTGATATTGTCAGGAATTTCCTTCAAGTCGCGGACATTCTCTTCAGGAATGATCACGATTTTGATCCCGCCGCGATGTGCCGCCAACAGCTTTTCCTTGAGGCCGCCAATCGCCAGAACCTGACCACGCAGGGTAATTTCACCTGTCATGGCGACATCTGCACGCACCGGAATCCCGGTCAGTGCGGACACCAGAGCGGTGCACATGCCTACACCAGCGCTAGGACCGTCTTTAGGTGTAGCCCCTTCCGGCATGTGGATGTGGGTATCGCGCTTCTCGTGGAAGTCCAGAGGGATCCCCAGGCTTTTCGCGCGACTGCGAACAACCGTCAGCGCCGCAGTGATCGACTCGACCATCACGTCACCCAAAGAACCGGTCTTGATCAGTTGGCCCTTGCCGGGAACCACGGCGGCTTCGATGGTCAGCAACTCACCACCCACCTGAGTCCAGGCCAGGCCTGTCACTTGCCCGATCTGATCCTGCTGTTCAGCCAGGCCGTAGCGGAATTTGCGCACGCCCAGGAAGTGCTCCAACAGCTCGGCGGTCACTTTCACCGAAAAGCGTTTTTCCAGAGAATGCTCTTTGACCGCCTTGCGGCAAACCTTGGCAATCTGACGCTCAAGCCCACGTACACCGGCTTCGCGGGTGTAGTAGCGAATGATGTCGCGGATCGCTTCGGCGTCGAATTCCAGTTCGCCTTTCTTCAAGCCGTTGGCCTGAATCTGCTTGGGCGAGAGGTATTTGACGGCGATGTTGATCTTCTCGTCCTCGGTGTAACCGGGCAGACGAATGACTTCCATCCGGTCGAGCAATGCCGCCGGGATGTTCATCGAGTTGGCGGTGCAGAGGAACATTACATCGGAAAGGTCGTAATCGACTTCCAGGTAATGGTCGTTGAAATTGTGATTCTGCTCGGGATCGAGCACCTCGAGCAAAGCCGAAGCCGGGTCACCGCGCATGTCGCTACCCATCTTGTCGATTTCATCGAGCAGGAACAGCGGGTTGCGCACGCCAACCTTTGTCATCTTTTGAATCAATCTTCCTGGCATCGAACCGATGTAAGTCCGCCGATGACCACGAATTTCCGCTTCGTCACGCACGCCGCCGAGCGCCATGCGAACAAATTTACGGTTGGTCGCATGGGCAATCGATTCAGCCAGCGAGGTTTTACCCACCCCTGGAGGACCGACCAGGCACAACACCGGGCCACGAATTTTCTTCACGCGCTTTTGCACTGCGAGGTATTCGAGGATCCGTTCTTTGACTTCTTCAAGCCCGTAATGGTCGGCATCGAGAATATCTTCAGCCCGCGCCAGGTCCAGGCGCACTTTGCTCTGGGCCTTCCACGGCACCTGAACCAGCCAGTCGAGGTAAGAACGCACCACTGTCGCTTCCGCTGACATTGGCGACATTTGCTTAAGCTTGTTCAGCTCGGCCTGAGCCTTGGTCATGGCATCTTTCGGCAAACCGGCGGCATCGATGCGCTTTTTCAGCTCTTCGATTTCATTATGGCCCTCGTCGCTATCACCCAGCTCTTTCTGAATGGCCTTCATCTGCTCATTCAGGTAGTACTCGCGCTGGCTGCGCTCCATTTGCTTTTTGACACGACCACGAATGCGTTTTTCAACTTGCAACAGATCGATCTCGGCATCCAGCAACGCCAGAACGTGCTCGACCCGGGCCGACAAATCGATGATTTCGAGAATTTCCTGCTTCTGCTCGATTTTCAGCGCCATGTGCGCCGCCATGGTATCGACCAGGCGACTCGGCTCGTCGATGCTGTTGAGGGACGACAGCACCTCGGCAGGGACTTTTTTGCCCAACTGCACATATTGCTCGAACTGAGCCAGCAAGCTGCGGACAAATACTTCCGACTCGCGCTCAGGAGCATCAACTTCGTCAATCAGCGAAACTTCGGCGCGGCAGTGGCCGTCCACTTCGCTGAAACGCTCGATCGCACCGCGTTGCTCACCCTCGACCAACACTTTGACCGTGCCATCAGGCAGCTTGAGCAGCTGCAGAACCGTTGCAATGGTACCTACGCGATAAAGTGCGTCTTCACCGGGATCGTCGTCAGCAGGGTTTCTCTGAGCCAGCAGGAGAATCTGCTTGTCGCCCGTCATCGCGGCCTCGAGGGCTTCGATAGATTTCTCGCGCCCCACGAACAGCGGGATAACCATGTGCGGATAAACCACAACATCACGCAATGGCAGGAGAGGCAATTCGATGGTTGTCTTCATGATTTCGCCTCTACGGCGGCCATAAGGCCGTAAACAGATGGGAGTAAGCTTGAAACCAAGATGGGGGCTGCCTTGAAAAAAAACAAGCTCAAAGACGGCACTTCAAGCTCAAAGACATGACTTAAAGGCTATAAAAGCAAAGGGGCCCGAAGGCCCCTTCTTTAAATCCAGCAGTGCGACGCTTAAGCGTCTGGCGCTGCCTTGGCTGTCGGCTCACTGTTTTCATAGAGATACAGTGGCTTGGACTTGCCTTCTATAACGCTTTCGTCGATCACTACTTTACTCACCTCGGATTGCGAGGGGATCTCATACATAGTGTCCAGCAATACACCTTCGAGGATCGAACGCAATCCACGAGCACCGGTCTTGCGCTCAAGCGCACGCTTGGCCACCGACTTGAGAGCGTCGGTACGGAACTCAAGATCGACGCCTTCCATCTCGAACAGCTTGGCGTACTGCTTGGTCAGAGCATTTTTCGGCTCGGTGAGAATCTGCATCAAAGCAGCTTCGTCGAGCTCGTCCAGGGTTGCCAGAACCGGTAGACGACCAACGAACTCCGGGATCAGACCGAACTTGACCAAATCATCAGGCTCGACTTCACGCAGGGATTCACCAACCTTCTTACCCTCTTCCTTGCTACGCACTTCAGCGTTGAAGCCGATGCCACCACGGGTAGAACGGCTTTGAATCACCTTTTCCAGCCCGGAGAACGCACCACCGCAAATGAACAGGATGTTACGCGTATCGACCTGAAGGAACTCTTGCTGCGGATGCTTGCGACCACCTTGAGGCGGAACGGAAGCGACAGTGCCTTCGATCAATTTAAGCAGCGCCTGCTGCACGCCTTCGCCGGAAACGTCCCGGGTAATCGAAGGGTTATCAGATTTACGCGAGATCTTGTCGATCTCATCGATATAGACAATGCCCATTTGAGCTTTCTCTACGTCGTAATCGCACTTCTGCAGCAGTTTCTGAATGATGTTTTCAACATCTTCACCGACATAACCCGCCTCGGTGAGGGTGGTGGCGTCAGCGATGGTGAAAGGCACGTTCAGCAAGCGAGCCAGTGTTTCTGCAAGCAGGGTTTTACCCGAGCCTGTAGGGCCGATCAGCAAGATGTTGCTTTTGCCGAGCTCGACATCGTCATTCTTTTTGTCGCGCTGGTTGAGGCGCTTGTAGTGGTTGTACACCGCTACAGCCAAAACCTTTTTCGCACGCTCCTGACCAATCACATACTGATCAAGGATGCTGCTGATTTCTTTAGGCGAAGGCAATTTATGCGCGCTGCTTTCAGCCTGTGCTTCCTGCACCTCCTCGCGGATGATGTCATTGCACAGGTCGACGCATTCGTCGCAGATAAAGACCGAGGGGCCGGCAATCAATTTGCGTACTTCATGCTGGCTTTTGCCACAGAAGGAGCAATAGAGCAATTTGCCGTTGTCCTCGCCGTTGCGGGTGTCAGTCATTCGATCGATCCAAATCCGATAGGCTTGCAACACAAGATGAAGGCAATTGCAGGCTTTTTCAAGCCCGCAGGTGGCCAGTTAACCCAACCACCTACATTTGAGCTGCTTAGGCAGGCATTTGACGCTTCGTGATCACGGAGTCGATCAGGCCATATTCGGCCGCACGCTCCGCGCCCATGAAGTTATCACGTTCGGTATCACGCTCGACGGTTTCGAGGCTTTGCCCGGTGTGATGGGCCAGCAACGAGTTCAAGCGATGACGAATAGAGAGGATTTCCTTGGCATGGATGTCGATATCCGACGCTTGCCCCTGGAAGCCGCCCAACGGCTGGTGAATCATCATGCGCGAGTTAGGCAGGCAGTGACGCTTGCCCGCAGCGCCACCGGCGAGCAGGAAAGCACCCATGCTGCAGGCCTGGCCGATGCAGATGGTCGAAACGTCAGGTTTGATGAATTGCATGGTGTCGTAGATCGACATGCCCGCAGTCACCGAACCGCCTGGTGAGTTGATGTAAAGATGGATGTCCTTGTCCGGGTTTTCCGCTTCAAGGAACAGCAGTTGCGCCGCAACCAGGTTGGCCATGTAGTCTTCTACCGGACCAATCAGGAAAATCACCCGCTCCTTGAGAAGGCGCGAGTAGATGTCGTAGGCACGTTCGCCACGGGCAGACTGCTCGATAACCATCGGGACCAGGCCGCCTGCGGCCTGGATGTCAGAGCTCTGCTGATAATAAGAATTGCGGGACATGTCCGGCAGTCACTCCCAAATAGTTATGTCTTGAATACGCATAAGCCAGCGCGAAGGCTGGCTTATGTGTGTATTTCAAACTAAGAAAAAATCAGTCGGCTTGTGGAGCTTCTACCGGCTTGACCGCTTCTTCGTAAGAGACCGATTTGTCGGTCACGCTAGCTTTCTGCAGAACAGTATCCACAACTTGTTCTTCCAGCACAACCGAACGGACTTCGTTCAGCTGCTGGTCGTTCTTGTAGTACCAGGCCACAACCTGCTCAGGCTCCTGATAAGCGGAAGCCATTTCCTGGATCAGCTCGCGAACGCGGGTTTCGTCAGGCTTGAGGTCGAATTGCTTGACCACTTCAGCAACGATCAGACCCAGCACAACGCGGCGCTTGGCTTGTTCTTCGAACAGCTCGGCCGGCAGTTGATCAGGCTTGATGTTGCCACCGAACTGCTGAACGGCCTGAACGCGCAGACGGTTCACTTCATTCTCGAGCAGGGACTTCGGCACTTCGATCGGGTTGGTGGCCAGCAGACCATCCATTACCTGATTCTTGACCTTGGATTTGATCGCCTGGCGCAGTTCACGCTCCATGTTCTTGCGAACTTCGGCGCGGAAACCGTCAATACCCGCTTCCTTGATACCGAACTGAGCGAAGAATTCTTCGGTCAATTCCGGCAGCTTCGGCTCGGACACAGTGTTCACGGTAACGGTGAACTCTGCTGCCTTGCTGGCCAGGTCCAGGTTCTGATAGTCCTCAGGGAAGGTCAGGTTCAGAACACGCTCTTCGCCAGCTTTAGCGCCAACCAGACCGTCTTCGAAGCCAGGGATCATGCGGCCGGAACCCAGAACCAGCTGAGTACCCTTGGCAGAACCACCCGCGAACACTTCACCGTCGACCTTGCCAACGAAATCGATGTTCAACTGATCTTCGTTCTGGGCAGCGCGATCGGCTTGCTCAAAACGGATGTTCTGCTTGCGCAGCACTTCCAGCATCTTGTCGAGATCGGCGTCCGCCACGTCAGCGCTCAGGCGCTCGACAGCGATGGAGTCGAAGCCGGCAACGGTGAATTCAGGGAACACTTCGAAAGTAGCTACGTATTCCAGGTCCTTGCCCTTTTCCAGGACTTTAGGCTCTACGGAAGGAGCGCCAGCCGGGTTCAGCTTCTGCTCGACAACAGCTTCGTAGAAGGAAGCCTGGATCACATCGCCCACAGCCTCTTGACGCGCATCAGCTTCGTAACGCTGACGAATCACGCTCATTGGCACCTTGCCAGGACGGAAGCCTGCAATTTTGGCCTTTTGGGCAGTCTGCTGCAGACGCTTGTTGACTTGGGTCTCGATGCGCTCAGCTGGCACGGTGATGCTCATGCGGCGCTCAAGAGCAGAAGTATTTTCAACAGAAACTTGCATGGATATTCCTCGTTGCACAGACGTTAGCCGGCCGTTTCCGACCCCAGAATCAAGGGCATGCATTCTAGTGGGTCAAACTCAAGAAGTCACCCTACTGAAAACGGGTAAAAAAGCAGCAGGCAATTTATAGGCGGGGGACAAACGGTTGCGCCTCGCCCTGAGAGCAAATACAGCGAATCACGCCAAGGCCTCTACACCAACCCTTCTATATATAGAAGGAATCAGCGGGCACATCCCTGGCAGCCGAACCGACAAGGTACACGGCAGGCAAACACAGCACCATCCAGCGACAAAATGGCGATGACTCGCCACCCTTTCAGCCCAATGCCTGCAGCCATCCTGGAAATTCACGCTTCTGAAACGAAAACGGCGCAGCCCTTTTCAGGTGCTGCGCCGTTATCTGCTATCAAATAGCTACTTAATTGGTGCGGACGAAGAGACTCGAACTCTTACACCTTGCGGCGCTGGAACCTAAATCCAGTGTGTCTACCAATTCCACCACGTCCGCGTATCAAGCTTTTAAAGCAAAGGCGCCAGATTATTAATCTGGCGCCTTTCTAAATATGGGGTGGACGAAGGGGATCGAACCCTCGACAACGGGAGTCACAATCCCGTGCTCTACCAACTGAGCTACGCCCACCATATTGCCTTGTTGCGTTACTTGTGCCAAAGCTGCCTAATGGCGCACCCGGCAGGACTCGAACCTGCGACCATCCGCTTAGAAGGCGGATGCTCTATCCAGCTGAGCTACGGGCGCCTTGTTAATCTGTATTCTTGGACGATTACAAACTAAGTGCTTTCAGTCTTACCGAGTTAAACAGCAACCCGACTCAACCTTCTTAACCAGTGCTAGGCTGTGCCCGACAAGTGCGACGAATGTTATAGACGACCGGAAAGGTCGTCAACTCTTTTTTGAAAAAAATTCATTTAATTAAAGGGGTTAGGGGAATTTGCAGACCAAGCGCCTTTGCCCTCACGTCACGACATGCGAGAATGCGTTCTCTTTTCTTCCCCCTCTCGATGGTTAATCACGCGTCATGACTGCACAACTAATCGACGGCAAAGCGATCGCCGCTAGCCTGCGCCAGCAGATCGCCAAACGTGTCGCCGAGCGTCGCCAGCAAGGCCTGCGCACTCCTGGCCTCGCGGTGATCCTGGTCGGCAGCGACCCCGCCTCTCAAGTTTATGTCTCGCACAAGCGTAAAGACTGCGAAGAGGTCGGCTTCCTTTCGCAAGCCTATGACTTGCCCTCCGACACCACTCAAGAAGCACTGACCGATCTGATCGATCGCCTGAACGATGACCCCAGGATCGACGGCATCCTGCTTCAGCTCCCTCTTCCTGAACAGCTGGATGCCTCCAGGCTGCTGGAGCGCATTCGCCCGGACAAAGACGTGGATGGTTTCCACCCTTATAACGTCGGCCGTCTGGCGCAACGCATTCCACTGCTTCGCCCTTGCACACCTAAAGGCATCATTACCTTACTGGAAAGCACCGGCGCCGACCTTTATGGGATGGATGCAGTGGTGGTTGGCGCTTCCAACATTGTCGGGCGTCCGATGGCGATGGAATTGCTGCTGGCCGGCTGCACCGTCACCGTCACCCACCGCTTCACCAAGGACCTGGCTGGCCACGTTGGCCGCGCTGACCTGGTGGTTGTAGCCGCTGGCAAGCCAGGTCTGGTCAAAGGTGAGTGGATCAAGGAAGGCGCGATCGTCATCGATGTTGGCATCAACCGCCAGGAAGACGGCAAGCTGGTGGGCGATGTGGTTTATGAAACCGCCCTGCCCCGCGCTGGCTGGATCACGCCAGTTCCAGGGGGGGTTGGCCCGATGACTCGCGCCTGCCTGCTGGAAAACACACTGTACGCGGCAGAAACGCTGCACAGCTAAGTTCAGGTATTACATAAAGACTTGAACAAAGAACCCCGCCACTTGGCGGGGTTCTTTGTTTTAGCGCCTTGAAACACCCTTAAATCGTTAAGCCCGCTCTGCCAGTGCTGCATTAAGCTGCGCACGGTGCGCCAGTTTCTGCAAACGTTTTTCCAGATCCATCATGATTGCTCGATCAGAACGACCGCTCTCCAGCTCGTCAATCAAGCCATTGGCCAACCTGCGCAATTCATGAACGATCACGATCCGGTCATCGTTAAGGTCATGCTTGTGCGAGTCGAACAGGCGATGCAGAAAATCCTCGATCGTGCGCTGGCAACGATGACGATCCGCCGCCCGCAAATGCACCAGCTTGGCAGGATATCCCGCACACCACGGAAATCGTTTAGATACCACAGCAATGGAGCATCTCGTGTCAGGGATACCCCCCGTTTTTTTTATTTTTTTAAGGTTTTCGACTGGCTGCCGAAGAACAATCGACAGTTCTTCGACCATACTCATAAAATGTAACGTTTTTCGAGAAAGCCCCGTTACACAACGGCATATCCATCTTTTAACGAGTCCACCCGCGTGAAAATTCGTATTTCGATCCTGAGCCTGGTTTTCGCATTTACAGGCACTTTCATCACGCCGAGCGTCAACGCTCGTGAAACCATCGCGGCGCCCCGAGACACTTCCCATCTGCACATCGCATCCGGTAGCGCGATACTGGTCGACCTGCAGACTAATAAAGTCATCTATTCGAGCAACCCGGACGTCATCGTGCCGATCGCTTCAGTCACCAAGCTGATGACTGGCATGGTCGTTCTGGACGCCAAGCAGTCGATGGACGAATACATTTCCGTGTCGATCAGCGACACCCCGGAAATGAAAGGTGTGTTTTCTCGCGTCAAACTCAACAGTGAACTCAGCCGCAGAGAAATGCTGCTGATCGCGCTGATGTCCTCGGAAAACCGTGCAGCCGCCAGCCTGGCCCATCACTATCCAGGTGGTTATGCGGCGTTTATCGCTGCGATGAACGCCAAAGCCAAAGCGCTGGGCATGACCAGCACCCATTACGTCGAACCTACAGGCCTGTCGATCCATAACGTATCCACTGCCCGCGACTTGAGCAAGCTGCTGGAAGCCGCGCGCAAATATCCGATGTTGAGGGAGCTGAGCACCACCAAGGAAAAGACCGTGGCTTTCCGCAAGCCGAACTACACCTTGGGCTTTCATAACACCGATCACTTGATCAACAAGGCCAGCTGGGACATCAAGTTGACCAAGACCGGCTTTACCAACCAGGCCGGTCACTGCCTGGTATTGGTGACCGTTATGGGCGATCGCCAGGTCGCCCTGGTGATTCTTGATGCCTTTGGCAAATACACGCATTTCGCCGACGCCACCCGTATCCGAAACTGGGTCGAAACCGGGAAAAGCGGTTCCGTGCCGGAAGTTGCCGTACGTTACAAAGCTGAAAAGAACCTCAAGAACCGTCATGGTGGTGTAGCGCAGAGTGCTGATTAACCCTTGGGAAACCTAATGAAAAAGCCCTGAACGTCATGTCAGGGCCTTCACAACAAACGGCGCTCAAGAGCGCCGTTTTTTATCCCCTGAATCAGTGCGCGCCAACTGCCTGGGTTGCTCTCGCCGCGGCCTGCTCCTGGCCGGCCTGAGCCAGCTCATTAGCGGCTTTGAGCCAGCGCTGCTGGTCAACCTTGGCGGGTATCTGGGTCGGCCCCTGGATCAGCACAGCCCAACTGCCAGCATTCTCCCAAGAAGATTCAAAAGACTTGAAGTCGATCAGCAAACGGCGGTTCATCCCCGCGCGGAGCAAAACTGTCTGCTTATGACGGTTGTAGCCCGCGAGCACGGCGTACCTTGGCTCCGACCAGAACGCCGAGCCTTCGGTGAAACGCACCAGCACCGGGTAACCTGCCGCAACCTGGGTCAACAACGCGGGAAGATTATTGTCGAGCGGATAGACCACCATGCCGTACTCGCGCGCCAGGGCCTGCATATTCTGCTGCAGTCCGGCTTCACCGCCCGGTAAATGAAGTGGTTTATCCAACAAGCCCGGCGTGATCACGATACCTTGCTGGGACAGCATGCTGGCCAAAGCACTGGGCCCACTCTGATACAGCTCGCTACGAAAAAACGGCACGCCGTTGAGCTCGACGCGCTCCGGCAAACGCTGGATCTCTGGCTGCACGCTCCCGGCGCAACCGGCCAGGCTCAGAACACAAGCACCGATCAGCAGCGCAGATCGAAATCGAGGAAATACCCGCAACATCATTACTCTCTTGGTCAGGCGCCAGGCGAACACGCTCCCGGCTTGGCCCTCGATCATAGGGCCGTCTCGGGCGACGGTATAGCCTTGAACGGCAGTTTATTGCGCCCGATAGAGCGAACTGGTTGGTGGCTCTCGACCTTTGGTCAATAGCTTGAAACACATCAGCGACTAGACTGTCCATAGCAAAGAGTGTGCGCCCCAAGCAGGGCTAAAAGGAGGCACTTATGAGCCTGACAACGACAATCATCATGCTGATCTTTGGCTGGCTGGCCGTTGCCGCCGCGATGCTCTGGGGCGTGCTGCGCGTTACTCGCAGACACCATCACCCACACATCCAGCCAACCCCCATTGCGAAGACCGAAAAAACTGCCGGTCGCACCGCTACCGCGCACTGACTGAAATCCGCCCCCCCAAAAAAAAGAAAACGAAAACGGTCGCCGTGCCCTTTCGAGCACAGACGACCGTTTGCTGTTTGCGCTACTCAGGCCTCAACCGCAACCCGCTTCTGGCGAGCGCGGCGCGACAGCATATTCAAACCTTCAATCGTCGCCGAGAACGCCATGGCCGCGTAGACGTAGCCTTTCGGTACATGAGCGCCGAAGCCTTCGGCAATCAAAGTCATACCGATCATGATCAGGAAGCCCAGAGCCAACATCACCACAGTCGGGTTGTCGTTGATGAACTTCGCCAGGGGCTCGGCCGCCAGCAACATCACCAGCACCGAGACCACTACGGCAATGATCATGATCGGCAAGTGCTCGGTCATGCCGACGGCGGTAATGATGCTATCAATCGAAAAGACCATGTCCAACATCAGGATCTGACCGATCGCCGCGGCAAAACCAATCGATACACCGGAGGTCGCGGATGCCGTCTCTTGCGGCTCCGGGTCCATGCTGTGGTGGATCTCTGTCGTCGCTTTCCAGAGCAGGAACAGACCACCGGCAATCAGGATCATGTCTTTCCAGGAGAACACCTGGCCGAACACATCGATGACCGGTTCGGTCAACTGCACGATAAACGCAATGGTGCTGAGCAGGCCCAGACGCAGAACCAATGCCATGCTGATGCCGATGCGCCGCGCTTTGGCCCGGTGCTGCTCAGGCAGCTTGTTGGTCAAGATCGAGATGAAGATCAAGTTGTCGATGCCAAGCACGATTTCCATAACGATCAAGGTAGCCAAGGCCACCCAGGCGGTGGGGCTGACGGCGAGTTGTAAAAGATATTCCATGGGTCAGTCCTGACTCGGTGTTCGAAGGGTTAGATTTCCTGCGACGACTTTTCGCGTTGCTCGCCGTCATCAGCGGGCTTTTTCTTGTTACTGATCAAGCCCTGAGTCGCATCACTCAGTGCCTGCTCCGCAGCTTTGTGGGTATCGTCGATGGCTTGCCTGGCGCTCTCGCTCGCTTTGCCCATCAATTGCCGGGCACTTTTCTCGACCTGGTCGCAGCCACTGAGCGCAAATACCGAGAGCGCCAGCAGACTAGCGGCGCCAATGGATTGGAGTTTCTTCATGAGTTCCTCGATAGAACATACAGACCCAAGATGATGGCCTGTCCATAGCGCTGCATTCTAAGGAGGCAAATACTTCAGGAAAATTCGTATTTTTAGCAGCTATACTTCGATTTTTACGAACTTAATCCCCCATGCTCAATTATCGGCAACTGCATTACTTCTGGGTCGTGGCCAAGACCGGCAGCATCGTTCGGGCGTGTGAGCAGCTGAACCTGACGCCACAGACCATCAGTGGGCAAATCAGCCTGCTCGAACAGACCTACGGGATCGAGTTGTTTCGCCGGGTCGGGCGACAGCTTGAGCTGACCGAAGCCGGGCGCCAGACCCTGCCCTACGCCGAGCAGATGTTCCAGCTCGGCGGTGAGCTGGAGGCGATGCTAAGAGCCCAGCCCAATGAGCAACAGATTCAGCTCCGGGTCGGGGTTGCTGACGTAGTACCCAAGTCAATTGTCTACCGCCTCATCGCGCCGACCATGGAGTTGAGCGAGCCGATCCACATCACCTGCCGTGAAGACAAACTCGAACGGCTGCTTGCCGACCTGGCCATACAGCGTCTGGACCTGGTGATTTCCGACAGCCCGATGCCGTCACATCTCGACATCAAAGGCTACAGCCAGAAACTCGGTGAATGCGGGATCAGTTTTTTTGCCACCAGCGCCCTGGCTGAACGATATGGGAAAGACTTCCCTCGGGGTTTGCACGGCGCCCCACTGCTGATTCCCGGGCAAGAAACCGTGGTGCGCAGTCGGTTGTTGCGCTGGTTCGCCGAACAGCAGATCCAGCCACGCATCGTTGGTGAGTTTGATGACAGCGCCTTGATGCAGGCCTTTGGCCAATCCGGCAGCGGGATATTCATTGGCCCGAGCGTGATTGCCGACGAAGTGAAACGCCAGTATGGCGTGGAGTTGATTGGCCAGACCGATGCGGTAACCGAGTCGTTCTACGCCATTTCGGTGGAGCGCAAGGTCAAGCACCCCGGCATTGTCGCCATTACCGAAGGCGCCCGACGCGAGCTGTTTACCGCGATTGACACCTGAGGATTCAGGCGCAAACAGCGCGGGTTTTGGCGGTCATCAACAACAGCGCCAGCAGGATCGACAGCATGATGAAGCCCGCCGCTGCAAAACCGAGACTGGCCAGCCCCAACGTATCGATCACCCGGCCGCCAACCATCGCACCCAGCCCAATGCCCAGGTTGGCCCCGGCGATATTCAGCGACGCGGCGAAGGCCGGCGCCTGTGGTGCGACCTTCATCAAGCGGACATGGCTGACGAGGAACAACGCTGCCTGGGTGACACCCCATATGCCCATGGCAGCCGCCAACCCAACCGTCGAATGAATGCTTGGCACCAGCGCCACCATGCCGCCGATCATGAAGGCACAGAACACCATCGAGGCGATCAGTGGATGGCGATCAACCATGCGTCCGCCCAGTGAGTTACCGATCAACCCCACCGCACCGAAGCCCATCAGGCACCAGCCGACCACAGTGCCGTTGAAACCGGCAAGTCGCTCCAGGATGTCGGCCAGGTAGGTGTAAGCGGTGAACATGCCACTGAAGACCAGGATCGACAGCAGCACATGGCCCTGCATCAACGGACTGCGCAGAATTTTGAACTGTGAACGCAGGCTCACCTGTTTTTCATGCAACTGCGTCTTTGGCAGATAGATAAACAGCAGCAATGCCTTGGCAAACGCCACCACCGCCAGAATGGCAAACGCACTGCGCCAGCCGAATGCATCGGAAATCAAAGTGCCGACCGGAATCCCGAAGACGGTCGCGCAGACGATTCCAAAACCGATTTTCGCGATGGCGCGCCCGGCGTAATCCGGCCCGACGATGTCCACAGCCGTCTCGCTGGCCAAGGCCCAGAACACTGGCAAACCCAGCGCCGGAATCAACCGCGCCAGCGCCATTACACCTATGTTCGGCGCCACTGCCGCCAGGGTATTGGCCAGGCCAAACATGATCAGCACGCTGATAAACAGCCGCCTGCGCTCAAAGCGTGCGAAGTATGCGGTCAAGAACGGCCCGAACGCGGCCACGGTAAAAGCGAACAAGGTCACCAGTAAACCGGCCTGGGAGACGCTGACATCCAGGTCGCGAGCGATGGATGGCAACAGGCCAACAATGATGAATTCTGTGGTCAGCACGGTAAAACCGGCGGCTGACAACAGAAGGATGGGCAACAACATGCATTACTCCGCAAACGACGACGCCAGCGATAGCCCAAGGGCTCACTGGATATGAAAAAAGAGGATGGCGGATCTTAACAGAGTGTTTCCGACAGCGGTTACGCGAACCTGACCTATCGCCTTGAACACCCGGGCGGCAGGCCGTTATCGGTGCCTGGTCCAGGAAAAAAACAAGCGCATTGAGCCAAAAGCCTGAGTCCTGCCCCAGCAACATAAGAAAAGCCCGGAAAGGTTCAGACGAACCTTTCCGGGCTTTTTTGTCTTTGCGGTTTAGAACGCGCCCATGTAATCGCGTTTGCCGATTTCAACACCGTTGTGACGCAGGATCGCGTAGGTGGTGGTGACGTGGAAGAAGAACTGCGGCAGGCCGTAGGTCAGCAGATAAGCCTGGCCACTGAAGCGCTTCTCTTTCGGCGTGCCTTGACGGGTGATGATCTCGATCCCTTCCTTGCCATCGATTTGCGCCGGTTTGATGCCGTCGATGAATGCCAGGACTTTGCTGATCAGCGCTTGCAGCTCAGCGAACGTGGTTTCGGTGTCGTCGTACTTCGGCAACTCAACCTCGGCCAGACGCGCGGAAACGCCTTTGGCGAAATCAACGGCGATTTGCACCTGACGCACCAGCGGGAACATGTCGGGGTACAGGCGCGCTTGCAGGAAGGCATTTGGCTCGATGTTCTTTGCCGTGGCGTGGGCTTCGGCCTTGCTCAGAACGTCGCTCAAGGCGTTGAGCATTTGCTTGAAAACCGGGATGGAAGCGGCGTACAGGGAAATAGTCATGACAATCTCGCAGGTTGTGGCGGGAGGTGAACGTGACGCGATTATAGACATGCTTGGGCGCTCTGGCGGCTTGTCTTTTATTCTGCAAGGATTAGGCTAGTCGCCTTCGACAGCATAGGGAAAGCGCGATGAACACCGAGCACGATACCCCCATCGACGAACTGCGGCTCAACAGCACTGAACTCCGTATTCTCGGTTCTTTGATCGAGAAACAGGCCACCAGCCCGGAAACCTATCCGCTGACACTCAATGCACTGGTTATCGCCTGCAATCAGAAAACCAGCCGCGAACCGGTGATGAACCTCAGTCTGGGTCAGGTCGGCCAGAGCCTTCGCGTCCTTGAAGGACGGGGTTTCACTCGATTGGTCATGGGCAGCCGCGCCGATCGTTGGGAGCATCGGCTGGACAAGGCACTGGAGCTGGTTCCCGCCCAGGTGATTCTCGCTGGCCTGCTGTTCCTGCGCGGCCCGCAGACCGTCAATGAACTGCTGACCCGCAGCACCCGCATGCATGATTTCGAAGACAACGAACAGGTCGTGCATCAGTTGGAACGGCTGATTGCCCGAGGCCTGGCGTTGCTGCTGCCCCGTCAGTCCGGACAACGCGAAGACCGCTACATGCATGCGCTGGGCGACCCGGCCGATATCGAAGCGATTCTGGCTGCGCGCCAAAACCCGGTTGAGCGTGGCGCCAGCAGCGGCGTGTCGGTGGAGCGCATCGAAGAACTGGAAGCACGGATCGCGGCACTGGAAGAACGTTTGGCACGGCTGGAATAGCGCCCTGTCGACGCTTTCGCGGGCTTGCCTTGTTCGGCCTGGAGAGCACGCAAACCGTCGTAGCAGTTGCCGCCAGGCTACGTCCGGCCGCGCAGCGGTCGTAAATCCGGCTACCTCGGTCTTCCTGCAAAGACGCGATTGCCCCTATTACGACCGCTGCGCGGCCGGACGTAGCCTTCGGCAACTGCTACGGGGGGAGCGTCGTTCCCGAGACAGCTAATCAGCCCCGTGCGAAGGCGACCGCCTTCTGGAACTGCTCCTCAGTGGGGCGCACGCCGGTGTACAACACGAACTGCTCCAGAGCCTGAATGGCGATCACCTCCAGCCCGGTGATCACCCGCTTGCCTTTGGCCTGGCCACGCAGGATCAGCGGTGTTTGCGACGGAATTGCCACCACATCAAAGACTGTTTGCGCGGCGTCGATGGCATCCGCTTCGAACGCCAACTGATCGACTTGCGGCCCACCGGCCATACCAATCGGCGTGACGTTGATCAGCATCTGTGGCCGTTGGTCACCCAGCTCAGCCAGCCATTGGTAGCCCAGGGAACTCGCCAGGGCGCGACCGGCCACTTCGTTACGGGCCACAATTAAACCGTTTTTGTAACCGCCATCGCGCAAGGCGCTGGCCACTGCCTTGGCCATGCCACCGCTGCCGCGCAGCGCAAAGGTCGAACTTTGCGGCACTTCATGCTTGTTCAGCAGTTGCTCGATGGCGATGTAATCGGTGTTATAGGCCTTTAGATGGCCATTGGTGTTGACGATGGTGTTTATGGACTGGATGGCCTTGGCCGAATCATCCAGTTCATCGACCAGCGCGATGCAGGCTTCCTTGAACGGCATCGAAACCCCGCAGCCACGGATGCCCAGAGCACGAATTCCGCCGACTGCACCAGGCAGATCGTTGCTGCTGAAAGCCTTGTAATAGAAGTTAAGGCCCAGTTGCTCATACAGATGATTATGAAAACGCAGGCCGAAATTCCCGGGTCGCCCAGACAATGACATACACAGTTGGGTGTCTTTGTTCGGGTTCATCAGCATGTTTATCTCCTTCAAATAGAACTTTCAGATGGACGGGATTAGCCAGCCCACCGATTCTGTTCGATCATAGTCCTGTAAGGTTCAAGTACCTGATTGTGTATCAAATCAAGGTAAAGAAACCGGTACAGACCTTACACAATATTTACTGAACGGCTTCGCAGTTTTTTCAAAAAATGCTGTCTTAGAAGTATCCCCGCGACAAACTGTGGGTCTATTGCAGACCACAAGCGCAGGGGCTGGAACCCGAGGAATAGCCATGATTCGTAAAATCCCCACAATAGCCTTGCTCATCGGTGCACTCGCTGTCACCGGACAGGCGTCTGCCCACGATCACCGTGGTGGTGGTTGGGGTTGGGGTGGTCCGGCCCTGTTTGGCGCTGTTGTCGGCGCTGCGGTAGTGGGCTCGGTAATCACCAGTCACGATCGCCCGGTCTATGTTGAGCAACCGGTGTACGTGCAACCTCAGCCGGTTTATGTCCAGGCTCCACCGCCTGTCTATTACCAGTCGCAACCGGTTTATGTGCAGCCGGCACCGGTTTACTACGGCCCGCCACCTGGCTACTACGGCCCACCGCGCGGTTATTACGGTCCACCACGTTGGTAGTTATCACGCTGTGAATGCATCAGGCCCCGCCTCAAAACGGGGCCTGATGCATTGTAGAACCTGAACAACGTCTGAATAGATCCTGCCAGGGTCGCTGCTGAGACAGTGGCTACGGCTGAATTTGGCATGATAGATCCGACTGTCGCCTTCGCACCTCGATGCAACGACTGTCATATTTATGTCATGACACCTCAGCAAGATCTGACTTGTCCATATAAGCAGGCCCATAAAAACAAGGACGACCCACAATGCCGACTCAGAATCCCCACCGCACTGCCGGCCTCTGCACATCGAGCAAGGTCTACAGTGCGCTGACCGAACTGAAACACCTGGAAGGCCATCGAAGTGCCAAGTTCCTGTCTTTACTGGCCGAGAACCTGGTGCGAAAAGGCCTGTTGAATGATCAGGAAGTGGTGAACATGCTCGATCAGGTCGTCGACTGACACCAGGGTCGCGTTGAATTTCGCCTGCGTCGATGTCCACTATCGAGCGCGATGATTTTTCGTTGAGCCGGCAGGTCCGTAAGGTAGCCCCCATAGATTGATGGAGGTACTTATGCCCAAGGTTCATATCATGTCCGTTATCGGCAGCGCCGTTCCCGCACCGCTCAGAGAGCTGGGACTGCTCGCCTGTTGGTATCTGGTGCAGGACGGCGTGCCGATCAGCGGTCCGCTCACTTCACTCCCGGCCGCTCAGGCGCTGTCGCAAAGAATGGGTTCCCATGGTTTGCACGCCTAGGCAAAAAGTACACTGCCACTGGCGCCCGGACGATCCCCGCCCCCACCGCTGGCAACAGCACTGACAGCCTCCCCTTGATGCGTCATCCGCAATGGCGCGCCGCAGTGCCATCTTTGTTCATGGCGCATAGATCCAGATCAATAAATCCCGGACGCGACTCGATTACCCTCCCGGCCTTTTGCGATCGACACGACCATGCCCCTTGCCACTCCGGAACTCCTCGCCCCTGCCGGCTCCCTGAAAAACATGCGTTATGCCTTCGCCTACGGTGCCGATGCGGTGTACGCCGGGCAGCCACGCTACAGCCTGCGGGTGCGCAATAACGAATTCGACCACGCCAACCTGGCCACCGGCATTCGTGAAGCCCGGGCCCAGGGCAAGCGTTTCTATGTGGTGGTGAATATCGCCCCGCATAACGCCAAGTTGCGTACCTTTCTCAACGATCTGGAACCGGTGATCGCCATGGCGCCGGATGCGCTGATCATGTCCGACCCCGGCTTGATCATGTTGGTGCGCAAGCATTTCCCGCAGATGCCGATTCACCTGTCAGTTCAGGCCAACACGGTGAACTGGGCCAGTGTCGAGTTCTGGCAGCAACAAGGCTTGAGCCGGATCATCCTGTCCCGCGAACTGTCCCTTGAGGAAATCGCCGAGATTCGCCTGCAGGTCCCAGGCATGGAGCTGGAAGTGTTCGTTCATGGCGCGCTGTGCATGGCCTATTCCGGTCGTTGCCTGTTGTCGGGTTACCTGAACAAGCGCGATGCCAATCAGGGCAGTTGCACCAACGCCTGCCGCTGGCAGTACAAGGCACAACCAGCGGTAGAGAATCAATTGGGCGATATCGTCAAAGCGTTTCAACCCGAACCGGCCCAGCCAACGCTGGGCCTCGGCGCACCGACCGATCAGGTATTTGTGTTGCAGGAAACCAATCGCCCCGAAGAGCTGATGCCAGCATTCGAGGACGAGCACGGCACCTACATCATGAACGCCAAGGACCTGCGCGCGGTGCAGCACGTCGAACGCTTGACCAGGATGGGTGTGCACTCGCTGAAAATCGAGGGCCGGACCAAATCGCATTTTTACTGCGCACGGACCACTCAGGTCTATCGCCGGGCGATCGATGACGCCGTTGCCGGCCGGGAATTCGACCGCAGCCTGATGACCGATCTCGACTCCCTGGCACAACGCGGGTACACCGAAGGCTTTCTACGCCGGCATGTGCATGACGAATATCAGAACTACCAGAACGGCAGCTCGGTGTCCGAGCGTCAGCAGTTCGTCGGTGAGCTGACCGGCAAGCGACGTGATCGACTGGCCGAAGTCCGCGTGAAGAACCGCTTCCTGCTCGGCGACCACCTGGAGTTGATGACCCCCAAAGGTAACTTTCATTTCGATTTGCATCAGTTGTACAACGTCAAAGGAGAACCCATTGAGGTTGCGCCGGGAGACGGGCACACGGTGTATTTGCCGATCCCGGATCAGGTGGATTTACGCTTTGGGTTGTTGATGCGGGATGTGCGAGTGAGTGCGCCAGCTGAGCGTTGATCGCTCCCACGCAGAGCGTGGGAGCGATCAGGACTCAGATGCGGAATTGCCCCACCAACTTGCCCAAGCGCTGGCCAAGCTCGGCCAGACTGCGAGAGGTCTGTGCACCGAGTTGGGTTTCGTCGGCCACGTTGTCCACCGCCACGGCGATCTGGTGCACGCTGCGATTGATCTCTTCGGCCACCGCCGTTTGCTCTTCGGCGGCGCTGGCGATCTGCGCGTTCATCGAGTTGATGGTGCCGATCAACTGGGCCATGGTGTCCAGCGAAGCACCGGCCTCGTTGGCCTGGGCCGAAGTACCGTCACCGGCATCGCTGGAACGGCGCATGGCTTCTACCGCTGATTGAGTGCCCTGTTGCAGGCGGTCGATCATGCCCTGGATTTCCTGGGTACTTTGCTGGGTGCGGCTAGCCAGCGCCCGCACTTCATCGGCCACCACCGCAAAACCACGCCCGGCCTCACCGGCGCGGGCCGCTTCGATGGCCGCGTTGAGTGCCAGCAAGTTGGTCTGATCGGCAATCGAACGAATAACGCTCAGCACACTGACAATAGACAACACATCTTTTTGCAGGCTATCAAGGGACGTGCCGCTGCTGCGGATATCGCTGACCAACGCGTGGATCTGTTTGATGCTGCCATCCACCACGCGCTTGGCGGCCTGCCCCTCTTCATCGGTCTGCTGCGCAGCAACCGCGGCGCCCTGGGCGCTTCTCGCGACTTCCTGAGCCGCCGAGGACATCTCGTTGATCGCCGTTGCCACCTGATCCGTCTCGTGACGCTGGCGTTCCATGGCCTGCTCCGAACGCTGAGCCTGATCGGAAACCTGTGTCACCAGACCGGTCAACTGCGAGGTCATTTCGGTGATTTGTCGCACCAGGCCGTGGATCTTGTCAACGAAGCGATTGAACGAGCCGGCCAAGTCGCCCAGCTCATCCTGGCTGGTAATCGCCAGACGACGAGTCAGGTCGCCCTCACCTGCGGCGATATCGTCCAGGTTGGCTTTCATCAAGTGCAGCGGACGCAAAATGGTGTTGGCGACGAACATGCCTACCACCGCAATCACCAGCAGCACCACGACGGCGATGCCGACGATGCTCAGCACCACGCCTTGCATGCGCTCATGAACCTTGGCCTCGACCACTGCGACCTGGGCCTCGATCCCGTCCAGGTTGACTGAAGTACCGATGGCCATGTCCCACTTGGGCAGGTATTCGGTGTAGCCGAGCTTGGGTACCAGAACTTTCGGGTCGCTCGGCAACGGCGAGCTGTATTGCAGGTAGTGAGTACCGTCCTTGGCGACTTTCACCAGGTCACGGTTGACATACACGCCATTCGGATCGCGGTTGTCCTTGAAGCTCTGACCCACGCCGTCCGGGCTGTTGCTCTTGAACAGGCGCACCGTTTGCGAGTCGTAACCGAAGAAGTAGCCATCCTTGCCATAGCTGATGCTCGACAGCAGCTTGACCACTTGCGCCCGGGCCGCGTCATCACCCGGTGCCGCCGCGTCGTACAACGGCTTGATCGCGCTCATCGCCACCGCCACATAACTTTGCAGCGTCGCCTTGGCATCGGTCAGCAGGCGCTGACGGGTTTCGTCGACTTCTTTGCTGGCCTGTTCTTGCAGAATGAACACCGTAGTCAGACTGATAACCAGCGCAAACAGTAAGACCGGGAGTACCGCGAGGGATAAAACTTTGGCCTTCAGGCTTAGGCGCATGGCATTCACTCTTGATTTTATTGGCGTGGTTAAGCCTTTAACGGCACGCCGGATCAAAAGTTGAGGGGTCGTCCCGCAAACACAGACCAAAGGTCGCCTGGCTGTCCTTAAACGACGATTTGTCGCTTGCATTCAATGAGCACAATAAAAAATTAAAACTATTTACTTGTCTAAAACGTTTCAGCAGCACTTCTTTAAATGAATGGATAAAGAAACAAAAAGTGCCGCCGCTACAGTGCGAAGACTCTCATGTTCTATCCAATCAAGGACGTCTCCATGTCGATCAGACAGCTTTCCATTCAATGGAAAATTACCCTTCTGGCCGGACTCTGCCTGCTCGGCATTGTCACGTTGCTGGTAGGGCTTTCGCTTTATCGCATGGAGCACAATTCCGAGCTGGTCAAAGCCTCGAGCATGGAGATGCTCAACGAAGCGGCTCAGGCACGTATCGAGGCTAAGGGCGAAGTCCAGGCGCTGGGCATTCGCCAGCAATTCATGGACGCCTACCAATACGGTCACGGCTTCTCCCGCCAGGTACTGTTCCTGCGCGAACAAGCCGAGAAGCGTTTCCTCGATGCCTTCGACCTTCGTGAAGACCTGACCCGTCAGGTCAAGTCGGCGTTGCAAGCCAACCCGGAACTACTCGGTCTGTCGCTGGTGTTTGAAGCCAATGCGCTGGACGGCAAGGATGAGTTGTTTGCCGGCCAGAAAGAAATCGGCAGCAACGAAAAGGGCCGCTTTTCCCTGTACTGGTCGCAACCGACACCGGGCAAGCTGACCTCAATGTCGCTTCCGGAAAGCGACATTGCCGACACCAGCACCGGCCCCAGCGGCGAACCGGCCAATGCCTGGTTCACCTGCCCACGCACCACACTCAAGCCTTGCGTGATCGAGCCCTACTTCTACATGATCGACGGCCAGAACGTGCTGATGACCAGCATCGTCTTCCCGCTGATGGTCGACGGTAAAGTCATCGCCTCGCTGTCCGTCGACATCAACCTCAACAGCCTGCAAGCGGTCAGCCAGCAAGCGAGCAAGAAACTCTATGACGGCCAGACCAGCGTCAGCATCATCAGCCCGGTCGGCCTGCTGGCCGGCTACAGCGCGGACGCCGGAAAACTGAGCCAGCGTCTGGACATGGTCGACAAGGCCAGCGGCGCCGAGCTGGTCCGCATGCTCTCCAGCGGCAACCGGACCCAGAGTCTGCGCAGCGATCAAGAGCTCAAGGTGCTCTCACCGTTTTCGCCGATTCCTGGCGGCAAGTCGTGGGGCGTGCTGCTCGACGTGCCGGAAAAGGTCCTGGTCGGCCCGGCTGAAACCCTGAAGAAAGAACTCGACCAACGCAGCACCGCCGGCACCCTGATCGAACTGAGTCTGGGCCTGTTGGCGGCAGTCATCGGCCTGTTGCTGGTCTGGTTGATGGCCCGCAGCGTGACAAAACCAATCCTCGGCGTGGCGCACATGCTCGAAGACATTGCCAGCGGTGAAGGTGATCTGACCCGACGCCTGGCATACGACAAGCAGGACGAACTGGGTCAGCTGGCCGGCTGGTTCAACCGCTTCCTCGATAAGCTGCAACCGATCATCGCCGATGTGAAACGCTCGGTGCAGGACGCCCGCAGCACCGCCGACCAATCAGCCGCCATCGCCACCCAGACCAGCGCCGGCATGGAGCAGCAATACCGTCAGGTTGACCAGGTGGCCACCGCCTCCCACGAAATGAGCGCCACCGCGCAGGACGTCGCCCGTAGCGCCGCGCAAGCGGCCCAGGCCGCTCGCGACGCCGATCAGGCGACCCGTCAGGGTTTGACCGTGATCGACCGCACCACCTCCAGCATCGACAACCTCGCCGCGGACATGAGCACGGCGATGACCCAGGTCGAAGGCCTGGCCGCCAACAGCGAGAAAATCGGTTCGGTGCTGGAAGTCATTCGCGCCATCGCCGAGCAGACCAACCTGCTGGCACTCAACGCCGCCATTGAAGCCGCTCGCGCAGGTGAAGCCGGACGTGGATTCGCCGTGGTCGCCGACGAAGTACGCAACCTGGCCCGCCGCACTCAGGAGTCCGTAGAGGAAACCCGCCAGGTGATCGAACAGCTGCAAAGCGGTACTCGGGACGTTGTCGGCTCTATGAGCAACAGCCATCGTCAGGCTCAAGGCAGTGTCGAGCAAGTCAGCCAGGCAGTCACGGCCCTGCGTCAGATCGGTGATGCCGTGACCGTGATCACTGACATGAACCTGCAGATTGCCAGCGCTGCCGAAGAGCAAAGCGCCGTGGCCGAAGAGATCAACAGTAACGTGGCGACCATTCGTGACGTGACTGAGTCTCTGTCGGGGCAAGCCAACGAGTCGGCGCGGGTCAGCCAGTCGCTGAACAGTCTGGCTAACCAGCAGCAGAGCTTGATGGATCAATTCAGGGTTTGATCAGCGGTTGGCGGTGTTGATCGTTCCCACGCTCCGCGTGGGAATGCATCCCGTGACGCTCCGCGTCACATCCACAGCGGACGCAGAGCGTCCATGGCAGCGTTACCACGCGGGAGCGTGGGAACGATCGATTAACACCCAGCCAACTCAATCACCACCTTCAACCCGCCCGGCTCACTACCCTGCAACTGCAATACCCCGCCCCTCGCCTCGACGATATCACGCACGATGCCCAACCCCAGGCCATGGCCATCGGTCTGTTCATCCAGCCGCGCACCGCGGCTCAACACCTGATTGCGGTTCTGCTCGGGAATCCCCGGCCCGTCATCCTCCACCACCAGGCGAAAGCCCTCGGCCGTCTCGACGATGCTCAGTTTCACCTCGGCATCCGCCCATTTGCAGGCATTGCGTGAACGCTAGAGGCTGTCTTCGGTATGCGCGAGCAGATGGTTGATCTGCGCCACCAGCGGTTCCAGCTCAACCGGCACTTGGGCGTCCAGTTGTGAACGCTGGCGCGCCACTGGGTCAGCACCTCAAACCCGGGTAAGCCTGGCAACCCCAGGTCGAGAATAATCAAGTCATAGGGTTCGCTGCTGGCCTGATACACCGCATCACGGCCGTCGGCCAGCCAGTCGACGGCATAGCCCTGGCGATTGAGCCCGGCCATCAACTCGTCGGCCAGCGGGACGTGGTCCTCCACCAAAAGCAGGCGCATCAATCATCTTCCTTGTCTTTGAGCAGCTCACCGGTGTTGGCGTCGAGTTCGATTTCATGCACCACGCCCTCGACGGTCAGCAGCTCGATGTCATAGATATAGCGCGCGTTCGTCTTTATGCTCCTCGAACTCGGCTTCCAGCAATCTGGCTCCGGGGTAGCGTTGCAGAGCCGGCCCCAGCAGTTGCTCAAGCGGTGCGATCACCCCTTGCTGACGCAGGCGCAGGGCTTGGTCCTGATCAAGATCAAGGGCCACTGCCACCGAGCAAAAAGCCAGTAGCGCCAGCGCCATTTGGCTGCCGGCGCGCAGATTTACCTTCATTACGTATCCTGATGATTCTTGAGAACCTGCTCGCAGACGGCGTCCAACTCCAGGTCCCACTCAACACCCTGGACATCGCGCAGTTCAACCTGAATAGACGTAAACCTATAGGCCCCACGATAACCACATCAACTTAACGGAAACTGAATTGCCTTCATTGCCGTCCTGGAAACCGCGCACCGACGGTAAAATCTTCTACAATCGCCGATCGCCAGACATGAGGTCGGTATGACCGCTATCCACATCAAGTTCCCCGCCCTGACCCTCAAAGCCGGAAAACGCGCTTTCACGCGGATCCGTGAAAACGGCTTGAGCGCCGCCGACGTCGGTACGCTTCCGGGCGCCGCCGGTGGGCCGAAAGCCTTGGGTATTCAGGGTCTGGATCTGGCGTTGTTTGGTGAATGGCTGCCGGCGGCCCCGCGGGAGCGCTCGTTGATTGGCGCCTCTGTCGGTTCCTGGCGCTTCGCCAGTGCCTGCTTGCCGGACCCCGCCGAAGGGATCAGACGCCTCGGTCAGCTCTACAACGAGCAAAGTTTCGGCAAAGGCGTGACCATGGCGCAAATCAGCCTGCGTTCGCAGCGCATGCTGCACGACCTGCTCGACGGTCGCGACGCCTCGATCCTCAACAATCCTGACTACCGACTGAACATCGTCGTGGTGAAAAGTCACGGTCTGCTGGCCGATGATCATCGCGCGCGGTTGGGTCTTGGCCTGTCGTCGGTGATCGCCGACAACCTGCGCGGGCGCTCACGCCTGTCCCGGCATTTCGAACGACTGATCCTGCATGATCCGCGCCTGGCGCCGCCGCTCAATGCCCTCAACGACTTCCCTTCGCGCTTTGTGCCTCTGGACGCTACCAACCTGCGCCAGGCCTTGCTGGCCTCGGGCTCGATCCCGATGATCATGGAAGGCGTGCGCGACTTGCCCGGCGCGGGTGTCGGCACCTATCGCGACGGCGGCCTGCTCGATTACCACCTCGACCTGCCCTACAGCGGCGATGACATCGTGCTCTATCCACACTTCACCAACCGGGTGATTCCCGGCTGGTTCGACAAGCCCCTGCCGTGGCGCCGCGGTAACCCGCAGCGGTTGCAGGACGTCTTGCTGCTAGCGCCCTCCAAGGATTACCTGGCCCGCCTGCCCTATGGCAAACTACCGGATCGCAACGACTTCAAGCGTTTCATCGGCGATGACCTCAGCCGACAAAACTATTGGCGCACAGCCATGGACGAAAGCCGCCGGCTCGGTGATGAGTTCCTTGAATTGGCCGCGAACGGTCGGCTGGGGGAGAACTTGTTGACCCTTTAGTCAGTGTTTTCCCGCATAGACAAACCCAAGCTGTTAAACTCGTCACCTGCTTTCATCGCCGCGGGCGATAGCCACCTGACAGAGCTCAAACCACTGTGGAAATCTTCAAAGAATTTACCTTCGAATCCGCCCACCGCCTGCCCCACGTCCCGGAAGGCCACAAATGCGGACGCCTGCACGGTCACTCGTTCAAGGTGGCGATTCACCTGAGCGGGGATCTCGATCCGAACACCGGCTGGATTCGCGACTTCTCGGAAATCAAGGCGATCTTCAAGCCGCTCTACGAGCGCCTCGATCACAACTATTTGAATGACATTCCTGGCCTGGAAAATCCAACCAGCGAGGTCCTGGCCAAATGGATCTGGAACGAGTTGAAGCCCCTGCTGCCGGAGCTCAGCGCGATCCGCATCCATGAAACCTGCACCAGTGGCTGCATCTATCACGGCGAATAAGCCGGCGATCAAAAAAACCACCGGGCCCGGTGGTTTTTTTATGCCTGTCACTTCGGTTTTTGGACCGTTACAGTCAAGGCCGGTTCCTCGGTTAAAAGGTATTGGCTCCATACCGTCCATCACATGACTAAATCGTTGGGTTGAGCGCAAATGGTGGACGTCTTTTTCCGCTATCGTGATCGTTACCCGCACCTGACTGCTTATGCGGTGCGTACCCAAGAGTGAATAAAAGGACTGTCGCGATGCATATCATCAACGCCCGCCTGCGCAACCGCGAAGGTCTGCATGAACTGCACCTGGAAAACGGCCTGATCGTCAGCATCGCCCGGCAAACCGAAGCGCCGACACTGGGCCCTGAAGACCTGGATGCCGGTGGCAATCTGGTAGTACCGCCCTTCGTCGAACCGCACATTCACCTGGACGCCACCCTCACCGCCGGCGAGCCGCGCTGGAACATGAGCGGTACCCTGTTCGAAGGCATTGAATGCTGGGGCGAACGCAAGGCGACCATCACCCAGGAAGACACCAGGACCCGCGCCAGCAAGACCATTCGCGCCCTCGCCGCCCACGGCATCCAGCATGTGCGCACCCATGTCGACGTCACCGACCCCAGCTTGACCGCGCTCAAAGCAATGCTCGAAATACGCGAAGAAAGTCGCCACCTGATCGACCTGCAGATCGTCGCGTTCCCCCAGGAAGGCATCGAGTCTTACCGCAATGGACGGGAGCTGATGGAAGAAGCCATTCTCCTGGGCGCCGATGTGATTGGTGGCATACCGCATTTTGAGTACACCCGCGATCAAGGGGTGAGTTCGATCAAATACCTGATGGACCTGGCAGAACGCACCGGCTGCCTGGTAGACGTGCATTGCGACGAAACCGACGACCCGCATTCGCGCTTCCTCGAAGTGCTCGCCGAAGAGGCCCGCAGCCGCGACATGGGCGCCCGGGTCACGGCCAGCCACACCACCGCCATGGGTTCCTACGACAACGCCTACTGCGCCAAACTGTTTCGCCTGCTTGGGCATTCCGGGATCAGCTTCGTCTCCTGCCCGACCGAAAGCATTCACCTGCAAGGACGCTTCGATAACTTCCCGAAACGCCGCGGTGTAACCCGCGTCAACGAGTTGCTTGAAGCCGGAATGAATGTCTGTTTCGGCCAGGACTCCATCGTCGATCCCTGGTACCCGTTGGGTAACGGCAACATCCTGCGGGTGCTCGAAGCCGGTCTGCACATCTGCCACATGCTCGGTTATCGCAACCTGCAAAGTGCCTTGGACCTGGTCACCGACAACAGCGCCAAAGCCATGGCTTTGGGTGATCGTTATGGACTGGAACCAGGTCGCCCGGCCAATCTGCTGATTCTGTCAGCCGACAGCGACTACGAAATGATCCGCAGCCAGGGGCTGGCGTTGTATTCGATTCGAGGTGGGGAAGTGTTGATGAAAAGGCAGATGCCACAGGTGGAATGGGTTGGGGATTCGAGCTACAGCTGATTGCCTTTAGAGACTCGCTCGCCGGACTGACGCCATCGCGAGCAAGCCCGCTCCCACACTGGATCGCAGTCGTTCACAAATTAAGTGTTCGCTGAAGATCTAATGTGGGAGCGGGCTTGCTCGCGATGGCGTCAGTCCGGCTCCGTTGCTCTAAGGGATGATCCTCGCTGTCCCGAACAATCTGACGCGACTCAACTCGCCGTCCTTTTCCTCCAGAAAGATCGGCGCCGTGCCGCCCGGCATGACCACCGAGACCTCCCCCGCCATCACCCAACCCACGCTCCAGGCAGCACAAGCCACTGCGCTGGCACTGGTACCGGAGGACGCGGTCGGGCCTTCACCGCGTTCGAACACCCGGGCGACGATCCGCCCTTCAGATTCACGCATTGCCCATTGCAGGTTGACCCCTGCCGGGCATGGCTCGCCAGCACCGGCCGGCATCGCAAAAGCGATGCGAGTCAGGCCTGAAGATAAATCGGGCTCGCGCATCTGCTCATTACCGGGTAGCGCAGCCGCTTGCGATACCAGGGTCACGCAATGGGGGTTGCCGACGCGCACGAACTGGCTGTGATCCCACAGAGGGTTCAGCCTGGAAAGCGGCGGCACCTTGTTCAGACTGCGACCGTTCAATTCAGCCGCCGCAACGCCTTGAGCACCTGTGGCCTGCGGACCGAATGCCGGTTTGCCCAGGTCCAGCCAAAACCCGCGAATGCCGTCAATCCCGGCCGACTCTACCGAGGTTTCCACCGGCGACACAGCATCACGCTTGTCGTGATGAACCTTGAGCACGCACGCCCCCTGCTCCGGCATCAAACCCTGCTCAGTCAACGCCTGAGCAAAAATCGTCAAACCGTTACCACTGCGCTCGGCCAGGCTACCGTCAGTGTTGACGATCAGCAGGTCGTAGGGCGGTGCGGACTGAAACGGACCGATGAGCAAACCATCCGAACGATGTGCCTTGGCGCCAGGCGGCATGGCTTGGGGTGCCCAGCCGCAAAAGGCTTCCACTGCCTGCAACGCCCAGGTATCGCGGGTTTGAGCGGCCAGGCGGGCCTGCTCAGGCAACTCGATTCCCCTTTGACGCAGAGCATCGGGAGAGGCAACAGCGTAGATATTCCCGCGGGCATCATAGAACTGCGTCATACAGCAACGGCCGCCAGCGCTTCAATCTCGAACAACATGTCGTCCAGCGCCAGCCTCGGCACCGGGATCAAGGTGCAGGCCGGCTTGGGTAACGAACCCCAGACCCGATGCAGTTCCTCGCCGAAGATTTCCAGACGCTCCAGGCTGTGATCAACGATCAGCACCGTCAGTTTGGCGACATCGGACACCTCGGCATCGGCCGCCGCCAGGGCGATCTGCAGATTTTCCAGCGCCTGCCGGACCTGTTCGGCGAAGTCGCTGGATAACTGACTCTGCGCGTTCTCGCCGCCCTGCCCGGCGATAAACACCAGCCGTGCGCCAGCGGCGACCTGGGCCACATGGGAATAACCATTGGCGGTCGGATCGTAAAGCCCTGGCGGGTTCGACAGTTGTAGCGTTGGCGCGTGTTTTTTATCCGTTTGCATCGAGATCTCTCCTTGTTTGAGGCCAGTAGTACAACGAATAACTTTCCGCTTATTTGATCGGCAATGCTACCGGCCGGACTGGGCATCGGCGCCCTGCCCTCGTTCATTGCCTTGCCGTTGCTGGAAAGCGGTCAGTTGCAACGGGTCTTGCCGGAACATTCGATGTCCCGACGCGGTATCTACGCGCTGTACGCGAGCAACCGCCATCTCTCGCAAAAAATCCGGGTGTTTGTCGATTTTCTGGCTGAGAGGTTAAGTCAGGGGTGACATTGCAAGATCAGTTGGGCGGCCGGGATCCTTGCGGCCGCCATCGCCAGCGGCTACGGGAAATGTCAGAGATTCCTTGACCGACTGACATTACGGATTGTCCGCGCCTCGCCCGACGCCGCCTGATGTGCAAGGATGTTGCGCCGCACATTGTTATCCGCCGGATTGCCAAGGATTTTTCATGACCGCCATCAGTACCCCAGCCCCCGTGGTCCCCGGGCGCCTGGAGCAAATGTCCACCCGTATCGCCTTCTTCATCGCCGGTTTCGCCATCGCCGCCTGGGCGCCGCTGGTGCCTTACGCCAAAGCGCGGGCCGGACTCGATGAAGGAACACTCGGCTTGTTGCTGCTGTGCCTGGGGGTCGGCTCGATCATTGCCATGCCGGTGGCCGGGATCCTGGCTTCGCGCTTCGGTTGCCGTCGGGTGATGACCGGCGGGACGATGTTGATCTGCCTGGCTCTCCCGCTGTTGGCGACGGTTTCCTCGACTCCGTTGTTGATCGCCGCGCTGTTCATGTTCGGCGCAGGGCTGGGTTCGGTGGACTCCACGGCGAACCTGCAAGCGGTGATCGTCGAACGGGCCAGTGGCAAAACCATGATGTCGGGCTTCCACGGATTGTTCAGTCTCGGCGGGATCGTCGGCGCGGCCGGGGTCAGCGCTCTGCTGGGCCTGGGAATACCGCCGTTGGGTGCCATGCTGGTGGTAATCGTGTTTCTGGTGCTCGCTTTGCTCAAGGCTGCGCCGCATCTGTTGCCCTATGCCAGCGAAAGCTCAGGTCCAGCCTTCGCCGTACCCCATGGCGTGGTGCTATTTATCGGCAGCCTGTGCTTTATCGTGTTTCTCGCAGAAGGCACGGTGCTCGACTGGAGCGCGGTGTTCCTGACGTCCGAGCGCAATCTCGACGCCGCCTACGCGGGCTTGGGTTATGCCGCGTTTGCCCTGACCATGACCGCCGGCCGTCTGACCGGCGACGCCATCGTGTACCGGCTCGGCGCCACGCGAGTGATCGTGTTTGGCGGCCTTACCGCCGCTACTGGCCTGTTGCTCGCAACTCTCGCCCCAGCCTGGGAAGCGGTATTGATGGGCTATGCGTTGGTGGGGGCGGGCTGTTCGAACATTGTGCCGGTGCTGTACACCGCCGTCGGCAAACAGAACGTCATGCCCGAAAGCATCGCCGTGCCGGCCATTACCACCCTGGGCTACGCTGGCATCCTCGCCGGGCCCGCGCTGATCGGTTTTATCGCCCATGGCAGCAGTTTGAGCATTGCCTTTGGCTTGATTGCGTTGCTGTTGCTGGCCGTTGCGGCCAGCGGGAAAGTGTTGAAGGTTTAAAAGCTATCAGCCCCCTACGCTGGCCTACACAAAGAACGTGCATGGCGCGCCGACATAGATCCCCGAGTTTTTGTCGCTCGAGCGGGTGAAGTACTGGCGATCGAAGAGGTTCTTCACCCCCGCGCCGAGTTTCAGGTTCGACAACTGCGAGCCGAAGTCATAATCACCGCGAACGTTCCAGGTCACGTAACCCGGCATGTCACCGTACTGACCATCAGCGGTACCGTCAGTGATGTAATTGCCGCTGAAGCTGCCATCGGCGTTGATGCCGGTGCCCGGGGCATGCTGTCTGGACTGAACAAACAGGCTTTTCTTAACCCGAGTCAGCGCCTTGAAGAAAGAGACCAGTGCTCTCACTGAGGCTCTAGAGAAGGCGTCGCGCGAGACGCAGGAGAGTTTGGTACATAACTTCATCGGTTATGCGCGTTCGCCAAAGCCGATTGAGCAGATGCTCGATAATATGTTTGTCGGAAGACCGGCGGGCAACTATGACCGATTGCTTGATTTCAGCACGGCGGTCACTAGAGGCTTGTTCTTCGTTCCTTCATCAGACCTGCTCGAAGAGCTTGCTGATCGCAAGCCTTAGGGGAAGCGCAGACAAAAAAAGGGCGAGCAAACGGTCGCCCCTTGATGGAGCAATTTCTGTGTAGGAGCGAGCTTGCTCGCGAAGGACGTTTGATCGTTCCCACGCTCCTGCGTGGTAACGCATCCCGGTGACGCTCTGCGTCACATGGACGCGGAGCGTCCAGGGC
>NZ_JBWKVA010000026.1:61493-94301 GCF_059421425.1 Pseudomonas sp. GW821-FHT02H09 | reverse complement strand
TGAGCGACCTGACCTGCCTCAAGAACGTCTACACCCCGACCGGCGGCCATGAAACCGTCAGCTATTCGGGCACGCCGCATTACTTCCCGGGCCTGACCGAGCGCAGCCTGCCTCGGGTGGACTCTCACAAACGCGATCCGGGTTTCGGCCAGCCGCCGATCGAAAGCCGTTATGAGTACGACAGGGACGATCACAACTTTCTGGGCTTTGGCAGCGGTGTGTCGTGGAGCGACGATGGCCTGGACAACCTCTACAAAGTAAGCCCTGGCTATCAATACGAAACCACCGAGATCCTCTGGGACGACGTCAGCAAGAAAAAGGTGCGTGAAACCCGGCGGGTCTTCAACCGCTTTCATCTGATGGTGCTGGAAGAGGTGACCCAAAAAGCCGCGCCCGGAAACGACGACACCCTGTTGGTGACCGAGACCGAGTACTACATCGATCCGCGGCTGGACTTCAAGGATCAGCCGGCGTATTGCCAACTGCCGAAAACCGTGACCCAGACCTGGCGCAACGTCAGCGCCACCGTGCCCCGGCACACCGAGGTGGTGAGCACCACCTATGACAACTTTGGCAACCTGCTGACCCAGGTCAACGCCAACGGCGTGACCGAAACCAGCACCTGGTACAACGCCGAGGGCGAAGACGGCTGCCCGGCCGACCCGCAAGGGTTCGTGCGCAACCTCAAGAGCAAGACCGTGACCCCGGCCCGCTCCGATTACGGCCGTGCACCGACCCTGCACACCCGCTATCGCTACGCCGAATATCAGGGCCTCACGGGCAGCGGCCCCTGGCTGGCGCTGAACGAAGAGACACTGCTTAACGACGCACAGGTTCTGCAACACAGCGCCTTCAGCTATATCGATGCTCCCGACAATGCGTTTGAGCACGGGCGCAAACTGCAAGACGCAGTGACCCTCAACGGCAAAACCACTACCACCGGTTATGCCTACAGCAAAACCCGAAACGCCCGGGCTGGAGAAACGGTGCTGCACACCGTCAATACCTTGAGCGGGTTTGACGACCAGAAAAAAGTCATCACGCTGGAGCACTCGCTACTCAACGGTGAGCCTCTGCTCAACCGTGACGACAACGATGTGGAAATCGCCTACGAATATGACCTGCTAGGCCGGGTGACCAAAGAAACCGTGGCCCCGGGCACCCCCTATGAGGCCAGCCGCACCTATACCTACACGCTCACCAACGATACGGGCCAACAGGCGATGCAAAGCGCCATGGACGTCAAGGGCGTCGAGACCATCACCTGGCTGGACGGACACAACCGGGTGCTCAGAGAAACCCGGCGCGATGCCGATGCCTTGGGCGGCAATCCGCAGGCGTTCCGTGAGACCTACCGTGCGACCTACAACCACCTTGAACAGATGACCAGCGAAACCGTTATCGACTGGGAAAGAGCAAAAGACGTTCCCTTGACCAGCCTCTTCAACTACGACGATTGGGGTGAGCAGCACAGTGTGATCCGACCCGATGGGGTCGAGGAACACGAGGTCAGCGATCCGATTGCCCGCACGACCACTCAATGGCTCGAAGGCATGGGTAAAACGGTCACGACCAATAACCTGTTCGACAAGCCCGACAGCGTCAAACGTATCGACCTGGGCGGTCAGGTGATCAGCGAGCATCTCTACCATTACGACGGTATTGGGCGTACCGCCGAAGAGTACGATGCTGCCGGCAACTGGACGCGTTATGAATACGACGCTTTCGACCGTATGACCAAAACCCTGTTGCCGGACAGCAATGAGGTCGAGCGCCAGTATGCCGGGCACAGCAGCGAAGACCTGCCGGTGAAGATCAGTGTCAACGGCACTGTATTGGGGGAACAAGTCTTCGATGGCCTGGACCGCATGATTGTTTCAATTACCGGCGGGCGTGAAAGTGTCTATACCTTCGATCCGGGGCAAAGCCAGCCCAAAAGCGTCAAGCGCCCCAGCGGCCTGGAAATCGGTTACGTCTACCGGCCGGAACTGGGCGAAGACCCGGAGCAACGGATTGCGCTGGAGAGTACCGCCATCTATACCTACGATGCTCAGAATGCTCGCCTGCTGAAGACTGAGGAAGAAGACGAATCGGGCATTAAACATAACCTTTTTCGCGAGTATTTCAGCACCGGTGAACTGAAAAGCGAACGCCGGGAGCAGACGGGCGAAGTGACGCACGTCATGCACTACGAATACAGCCGGCAAGCGCGGTTGATGAGTTATACCGATGTGCTCAATCAAACCCAGACCTACGAGTACGACCAATACGCCCGATTGAAAGCCACTGCGCTGGGTAATACCCGTTCGATATTCACCTATGACGATCTGGGGCAACTCAAGGGCATCGAAACGCTCGATGGCGCGCAGAAGCTGAAGATTGACCTTGAGTACGATGATTTTGGCCGGGAAGTACTGCGTACATTCGACCTGGGCGGCGGGGTGATCCAAACCCTGGCCCAGACCTACGATGAGGTCGACAGGCTGACTCAGCGTACGTTGATGCAAGGCGCCGAGACACTGCGAGATGAAATCTATATGTATGACTCGCGCGGACGTCTGGTCGAGTACAGCTGCAATGGCAGCCAGGCGCCTGAGGACCCGTACGGCAAGGTCATCAAGAGCCAGCTGTTCGGTTTCGATGCGCAAGACAATCTGGACTTCGTGGAAACCACGTTCGAGGGCGGACGCAACTCGAGCTACTACGAATACACAAACGAGGCCGATCCCTGCCAACTGACGGCGATCACCAATACCTTCCAGCCGGACTACCCGCAACGAATTGACTTCACCTACGACGCTGACGGCAATCTGTTGCAGGACGAAGTCGGTCGTCTCCTGGCCTATGACAGCCTGGGTCGTCTGACCAGCGTCAGCGCCTTGTCCGGCGAAACGGCCAATGACTATCACTATGACTCACTGGACACGTTGAACGGACGCAGTACGTCTGGCGGCAACGAACAGCGTTTCTACCAGAACGGCGAGCTGGCGAATCAGCTTCAGGGTTCCACCAACAGTACCTTCGTACGAGCCGACGGCATTGTGCTCGCCGAGCACCAGGCAGGTGCTGACCCAAAGTCGCTGTTGCTGGCCAGTGACGACAAGAACAGCGTGCTGTGTGAAGTCAGTCAGGATGCTCGCAAGGACATCGCTTACTCGCCGTACGGCCATCGCGCGGATGAAGCGTCGGTGAGCAGCCATTTGGGTTACAACGGCGAACTGCGCGAAACGCGAACCGGTTGGTATTTGCTGGGTAATGGCTATCGGGCGTTCAATCCGGTGTTGATGCGGTTTCACAGCCCGGACAGTTGGAGTCCGTTTGGGGATGGGGGGTTGAATGCGTATATGTACTGTCTGGGGAATCCGGTTAAATTTAAGGACCCGACGGGGCATATGGGCTGGATTAAACAAGCTTTAGCTGAAGCAGGAACAGAAATTGCAGGCACAGGTGCAGCTCGAACGGTTTCTCGAACGGCGCAGAGCAGCACTGTAACGACGCAAGTTGCGAGGGTGGTTACAAGCTCAAGTCAGGCCGCAACCAGCACAGGTAAACTAGCTAGCAGCCAAACCGATACGGTAGCCAAAAGCGTCAGTAAGAGTGTCCCGAGTGCATCGGCTTACAACGTCATTGAAAGCATTCCTCAGCCCAGCACCTCGGCCCGGGCCCCAAAACCTGGATCTACCCAGCGCTGGGTAAACAACTCGAATTTCGAAAGTAGTCCTGTCTACTCAAAAGCTGAAGCGGCTCCACCCGTTAACGGTAGTGGATATATCGACCAATCAAGACGAGGGCAAATGCCTCTTCCTGGCTCATCCAGGTCGGCACCTAAACCAGTACCACCAAAACCTGCTGCACCTAACCCCAATCAGAAGCGAATAGATGAATTAGAAATGAATATATATAATGAGGAGAATCAGCGCCGCGATTACATGGTTGATTATAAGAAAATAGAAAAATGGAAAAAAGAACAAGCTAATCTCATCCGCACAACCCACTAAATCGCGCAAACTCCACCAACGCACTGTCATGGCCAAGTCCCAACTTGTCCATGGCAGTGCGTTTTTGTCGGCTGATGGTTTTTTCGCTGCGGTTCAGTTGTGCGGCGATCTGCCGGCCGGACAAGCCCTGGACGAACAGGCGCACCACTTCCATTTCTCGTTCGGAAAGGCTGACCCGCGGCGCGTCAGTACTTGCGCGGGGCAAGGTCTGGGCTTCGAGAATCTCTGCAAAAGAAGGGCTGAGATAGCGACGGCCCTTGGTCACGCTCTGCACCGCCTGTTTCAGTTCGCTCAACGGGCTGCGTTTGTCGAACAAGCCGCACACGCCAGTATTGAGCAAGGCTTGCAACAGAGAAGGGTTGCGCAACATGGTCATCACAATCAGCGGTACATGGCCGAAATGACGCTTCAGATAGCCCATTAACGCCAGCCCATCGGGAAAGCGCCCGTAAGGCATCGAATAGTCGCTGACCAGAATGTCACAGGGTGTGCGCTCCAGTCGGTCGATCAGTTCATCGGCATTTTGCGCCTCGGCGACAATGGCATACGAGGTATGGGTAATGGGGCAAAGGGCCATTCTGGCGCCCATCAGCACCACGGGGTGGTCGTCGGCGAGGATGATGCGCTGGGGCCTTGGGTTGCAATGCCGGCGCGATACGAGGGCATCGTCGCCGGCATTGCCGAGGAATTGACTCTTGGATGTGGGCAGGGGCGTAGGTGCCGGGTTCATGCAATGTCTCTGTGTGGGCCATTGGCGCGCCGTACACCGCGGCCAGCCCGGTTCAAGGCAAATGGATCAAGCCTTGTTCCAGCGCCTTGACCACTGCGGTCCAACGCGAATTCACGCCGAATTTGCGGCGAATGTTGCAGAAGTGGTAATTCACGCCGGCTTCGCTGCAGCAGAAGATCTGGCCGATTTCCCAGGAAGATTTGCCTCTGGCACTCCATTGCAGGACTTCTTTTTCTCTTTTGGTGAGTGTTATGCCTTCCAGGTGCTCGGTTCCCACTGGGTGAAGAGGGGACTGGGTAACGGAGGACCGGGCGGTGATCGGGTTCGAACGGTGCATGAAAGACTCTCCCATTTATCCATCTATGATGTGGGCGCAACGGATCCTTCCTACTTCAAACGGGCGTGGTTCGCGCGACCGGCTTACAGACACCTGTTTCGGTGCTGTGGGCTCGGGCTAGTTATAAACGGATTCAACGACCTTGGAACCTGTAAGAACTAACAGGTGCGGCACTTTAATTCAGAGGTCAAAGGCGTTTCTGTCATCCACTGACATTGATTCAAGTAGGCATATTCACCGCGTAGGCGCGACGAAGCGCCTGCTATGGAGTCAGGATTCCTTCGCCTGCACCGCTCGTCGCTTTTTGAGGAATATTTCAGGGCCGGCCGCATAAAACCTCAAACCCTGCCGATATCGGTGACAGGTCCACACAAAACACCCCAAGAGTGGCGCCCAACTGTCCGGTGAAGCACGGTCCCGTGCCTGGCAGTCTCTAGCGCAAGGATGCTCGCAGCCCTACATCTTCCGAGAGCCATCCTATGTCCCTACGAAATATGAATATCGCGCCTCGAGCCTTCCTCGGTTTTGCCTTCATTGCGTTGCTTGTTGTCGTTTTGGGCGTGTTCGCGGTGAGTCGCATGACGATCATCCGCCAGGCATCGGTTGACATGGAAAGCAACCAGCTGCCCAGCGTGAGTTACCTGGGGAGCATCACGGAAAACGTATTGCGTCTGCGCATTTTGTCGTTCCGGGTGCTGGTCAACCGTGAGGCGGCCGGTCTGCAGGAAGCTGAAACACGTATCGTCATACTGATGGACAAGGTCAGGCAGGCACAATCGAGCTACGCGGCATTGCCCGCGGGAGGCGAAGAAGCGGCGCTGTATAAGAGCTTTACAGTGACCCTGGACAGTTATCTGCAAGCGCAGAACCAGATGATGGAGTTCTCGCGCCAGAACAAAGTCGATGAGATGCGCACCTTGATCAATACCCGAATCAAGGACGGCACCGACCAGATGGGCGAGCAGCTCAACAAACTCATCGCAATCAACAGAGCCGATGCCACAAGAGCCAATACCGAGGCCGGTGACCAATATGACACTGCCAAGCACGGGATCATCGGTGTTTCAGTGGTCGCGGCGCTGATTACCGTGTTGTTGGCCTGGTTGCTCACCCGCAGCATTGTCACGCCGTTGAACAAGGCGGTCGAAGCCGCCGAAATCATTGCCGGCGGCAACCTGACCAAACCGATCATCGTCGATGGTAACGACGAACCGGCGCGCCTGCTCAGTGCCTTGTCTACCATGCAGGCCAATCTGCGCAAGACCATCGAGCAGATTGCCGGCTCGGCGACGCAACTCGGATCGGCCGCTGAAGAGCTCAGCGCGGTCACCGAGGAAGCGTCCCACGGCCTGCAACAGCAAAACAACGAAATCGAACAAGCAGCGACCGCCGTCAACGAAATGACCGCCGCGGTGGAGGAAGTGGCGCGCAATGCGGTCTCCACCTCCGAGGCGTCCAACCAGTCGACCCAGGCGGCCCGCGAAGGTCGTGACCGGGTGGTGGAAACCGTCGGTGCGATCCAGACCATGACTCAGGATGTGCAAACCACCTCGGCGATGATCGAAGGCCTGGCCGTGCAGGGCCGTGACATCGGCAAGGTACTGGACGTGATCCGGGCGATTGCCGAGCAGACCAACTTGCTGGCGCTCAACGCTGCTATTGAAGCCGCTCGTGCCGGTGAAGCCGGTCGTGGTTTCGCGGTGGTGGCTGATGAAGTTCGCGCGCTGGCCCATCGCACGGCGCAATCGACCCAGGAAATCGAAAAAATGGTCGCTGGCATCCAGAACGGTACTGGCCAGGCGGTCGAGTCCATGCAGCAAAGCAATCAACGCACTCAAAGTACCCTGGAGATGGCCCGCGCTGCCGGCGTTGCCCTGGAGCAGATCACCCAGTCGATCCACCTGATCAACGAACGCAACCTGGTGATCGCCAGCGCCTCGGAAGAACAGGCGCAAGTTTCGCGGGAAGTGGACCGCAACCTGGTAAACATCCGTGACCTGGCCAGCCAGTCCTCTGCCGGTGCCAACCAGACCAGCGCCGCCAGCCATGAGCTGTCGCGACTGGCGGTGGATTTGAATGCAATGGTGGCGCGGTTTGTGATTTAAGTTAGGGTTTAGGCTGGAGCTCGCGCAACAGGAGAGAGACATGCGCTATTCAGCCTTGACCCAACGTATTGCCGGCGACGGAGCAGCGGCCTGGCAGATTCACTACCGAGCACTTGAATTGCTGGAGCAGGGCGCCGATGTGTTGCTGTTATCGGTCGGCGACCCGGACTTCGACACCCCCAAACCGATTGTCCAGGCCGCCATCGACAGCCTGTTGGCCGGCGATACCCATTACTCGGAGGTGCGTGGCAACCGCTCGCTGCGCAACAGCATCGCCCGGCGCCATGTCCGGCGCAGTGGTCAGGCGATTGAGGCCGATCACGTCGTGGTATTGCCGGGAGCGCAATGTGCGGTGTACTCGGTCGCGCAATGCCTGCTGGATCCGGGCGACGAGGTGATTGTCGCCGAACCGATGTATGTGACCTACGAAGGTGTATTCGGCGCCTGCGGGGCCAAGGTGGTTCCGGTGGCGGTGCGTCCGGAGAATGGCTTTCGCGTTGATCCGGCGGACGTCGCGGCGCTGATCACGCCCAGGACCCGGGCGATGTTGCTCAACAGTCCGAACAACCCATCGGGAGCAAGCCTGTCGCTGCCAATCTGGCAGGCACTGGCGCGGCTGTGCATTGAGCACGATTTGTGGCTGATCAGCGACGAGGTCTACAGCGACCTGTTGTACGAAGGCGAGCACATCAGCCCGGCGAGCCTGCCGGGCATGGCCGAGCGCACGGCGACCCTTAACAGTCTGTCCAAATCCCACGCCATGAGCGGCTGGCGGGTCGGCTGGGTGATCGGCCCAAAGCCTCTGACGGAACACCTGATCCATCTGTCGCTGTGCATGCTGTTCGGCTTGCCGGATTTCGTTCAGAAGGCGGCTGAAGTCGCCCTTGATGCCGATTTGCCGGAGCTTGCGCAGATGCGTGACGAGTATCGCCGGCGTCGGGATCTGGTCTGTGCACGCCTGGCCGATTGCCCGGGTATCACTGCCGTGACGCCCGACGGGGGTATGTTTGTGATGGTCGATGTTCGTGAAACAGGGCTTGGCGCCCAGGTATTTGCCGAGCGCCTGCTGGAGGGATATGGCGTCTCGGTGCTCGCCGGCGAGGCGTTCGGCCCCAGCGCGGCGGGGCATATCCGGATTGGCCTGGTGGTGGATCAGCGGCGCCTGGCCGAGGCGTGTCGGCGGATCGTGCGGTGTGTGGCGGATTTGCAGGAACAGCGGCCGTCGGCATGATCATCGTGCGGGCACCCGTAGCAGCTGCCGAAGGCTGCGTTCGGCTCGGGCCGCGTTCGGACGCAGCAGTCGTAAGATCAGGCACTGCGGTTTTTCAGATTAACCGTGCAAGCAGGATTTACGACCGCTACGCGGCCGAACGCAGGCTTCGCCAGCTGCTACGGATCGCGTAACACCTGATGTCAGAGCGCCTGCTTGAGGGATACGGTGTATCGGTGGATCGTGCGGTGTGCGGCGGACTTACTGGAACAGCGGCCGTCGGCTTGATTCAGATCGTTCCCATGCGGGAGCGTGGGAACGATCATATCGGTCAGAGCACCTTCAATCGCCTCTCCCACGCCGATCCATTCACCAGGTTCGCCGGCCGCTCGCCGGCCAGTGCCGCCAGCAGATTGTCCACCGCGCAACGGGCCATGGCCTCGCGGGTTTCATGGGTGGCGGAGCCAATGTGCGGCGTCGCCACCACGTTGTTCAGCTGTAACAGCGGCGAGTCGTGTCCCAGTGGTTCGCGCTCGAACACATCCAGCCCGGCCGCGCGGATCTGCCGCTGTTGCAGCGCCTCGATCAGCGCGGCTTCATTAACCACCTTGCCCCGGGAAATGTTGATGAAGATGCTTTCCGGGCGCATCAGCGCAAACTGCTCAGCGCCGATCAGACCTTCGGTTTCGGCCGTCAGTGGCAAGGTCAGGCAAATGAAATCAGCTTGCTGCAATAACTGCGCAAGGCTGCGGTACTGCGCATTGAAGCGCTTCTCCACTGCCGGTTTCGGTGAATGACTGTGATAAATGACCGGCATGCCAAAGCCGAAATGCCCACGTTGAGCCAGCGCCTCACCGATTCGCCCCATGCCGATGATGCCAAGGGTTTTGCCATGTACGTCGCTGCCAAAATGCATCGGCCCGATGTTTTGATTCCATTGCCCGGCGCGGACCAGATTGGCCAGCTCGACCACTCGCCGGGCCGTTGCCAGGATCAAGGCGAAGCCTGTATCGGCGGTGGTTTCGGTCAACACATCCGGGGTGTTGCTGAGCAGAATGTTGCGCCGTGTCAGGTAGTCGATGTCGTAGTTGTCGACGCCCACCGAGACGCTGGCGACGGCTTCCAGCTGTGGCGCCAGATCGAGCAAGTCGGCATCGAGACGCAGGCTGGCCCCGAGTAAACCCTGGGCACTGGGCAAGGCATCGCGCAGACGCATCAAACCGTCGCTGTCCAGCTTGTCGATCAGGGTTACCTGTGCCTGTTCATGCAAACGGGCCATCAGTTCTGGCGAGAGTTTCTTGTAGAGGACGACGTGCTTTTTCATCGTGTTCACCTTCAGTTCAATTCAGGAGTGTGCGGCCAGAGGACGTCTTGGCGAGACCTTGGGCTGCGCCCGGTCACTGGCTCCCGGTTTGAGGAAAATCGTCAGCACTACCGACAGCAGCAACGCGCCGCTCATCAACAGATAGGAAGCACCGGGCGAACCGGTGGAGCTGTTCAGGTAACCGACCAGATAAGAGCCGCCGAAAGAACCAAGGGCGCCCATGCTGTTGATCAAGGCCATGGCGCCACCGGCAACGTTGGCCGGGAGGATTTCCGGGACGATGGCGAAAAACGGTCCATAAGGTGCGTACATGCAGGCCCCGGCGATTACCAATAAGGTGTATGACCACCAGAAATGTTCGGCGCCCAGGGCGTAGGAGCCATAGAACGCCACGGAAGCGATCAGCAGCGGCGGCCAGACGAAGCGCTTGCGCCGTTGAATTTTGTCCGAGCCCCACGACACCACGAGCATCGCAATCACCGCGGCCAGATAAGGCAGCGCCGACAGCCAGCCGGCCTCGATCATATCCATCTGTGCCGCGTGCTTGAGAATCGACGGCAGCCACAGCACGAAACCATAGACACCAATGCTCCAGCAGAAAAACTGCAGCGCGAGGATGATCACCTTCGGCGAACGGAAGGCCTCGGCGTAGTTTTTCACCGCTTTGATCCCGACCTGTTCGGCGGCCAGCGCACTGTGCAGGTCCTGCTTTTCGGTATCGCTGAGCCACGTGGCCTGGGCCGGACGATCATCGGCCAGACGCCACCAGATAAATGCCCAGAGCACCGCCGGCAGGCCCTCGATGATGAACATCCAGCGCCAGCTGAAGTGCTGTACAAGATAGCCGGACACCACCGACATCCAGAGCATGGTCACCGGGTTGCCGAGGATCAGAAAGGTGTTGGCCCGCGAGCGTTCGGCGCGGGTGAACCAGTGGCAGAGATAAACCAGCATCGCCGGCATCACCGCCGCTTCGACCACCCCGAGCAAGAAGCGGATGGCGATCAACATATAAGCGTTGGAGACGATCCCGGTCAGTGTCGCCAGGGCGCCCCAGAGAATCAGGCTGACGAAAATCAGCTTCTTCACGCTGTGCTTCTGCGCGTAGATCGCCCCCGGTATCTGGAAGAAAAAATAGCCGAGGAAAAACAGTGCGCCGAGCAACGACGAGAGTCCCGGTGTGATCATCAGGTCGGCGGCCATCCCGGAGGCCGCGGCAAAGCCGTAATTGGCCCGGTCCAGATACGCCAGGCTATAGGTGATGAACACAATGGGCATGATGTACCACCAGCGGCGGGTGGCGAGTTTGGACGTTTGCATGATGGTGCTCCTGAGCTTGTTGTTTTTGTCGCAGCAGGTAACGGGTAAACGGTGAATCAGAGATCGTTCCCACGCTCTGCGTGGGAATGCATCCCGTGACGCTCTGCGTCACAAGAGCGGACGCGGAGCGTCCAGAGAGGCGTTACCACGCAGAGCGTGGGAACGATCATCAAGGGCAATTGATAATTCGGCACGTGTCGGCAATCCCTCCATATCCCCGCGGCTCTGCACCGCACGACTGCCAATCCAGTTGGCGCGTTGCACCGCGTCGCTAAAGCTGTCGTTCTCCAACAGCGCGCTGATAAGGCCCACCGCAAAACCATCACCGGCACCGACGGTATCGACGACGTTTTCAACCGGCACGGCCTCGACAAACCCCTGATTCTGATGAGTACGGTAGTAAGCGCCGTGAGCGCCGAGCTTGATCGCCACCGCTTCGGCGCCGTGGTCCAGATAGAACGCGGCAATGTCGGCCGGGTCTTCGAAACCGGTGAGCAAGCGGCCTTCACTCAAACCCGGCAATACCCAATGGGCGAGGGCGGCCAGCTTGTTTATTTCAGTGATCATCTGTTGTTCGCTGGCCCACAAGGCCGGCCGCAAGTTGGGATCGAAGGAAACACTGCGCCCGGCCGCACGCATTTGCGTCATCAGCTCGCGAGACAGTTCGCGGGCCGTGGCCGACAACGCCGGCGGAATGCCCGTCGCATGCAGGTGACGGGCTTGCAGCAGTTGCGGACGGATCGCTTCGATCGACAGATGACTGGCGGCCGAGCCCCGGCGGAAGTACTCCACTTGCGGATCACGGCCGTCATCTTCGCGGGATTTGAATTGAAAACCGGTCGGGTGCAGCGGATCGACTTCGACATGGGCGCAGTTGATACCCTCGGCTTGCAGCGTATCGACCACAAAACGCCCCAGGGAATCAGCGCCGACCCGGCTCAGCCAGGCCACGTTGAACCCCAGCCGCGACAGGCCGATGGCGACGTTGCTGTCAGCCCCGGCGATACGTTTGTGAAAGTGCCCGACCTGCGCCAGTTCACCGGTTTGCTCGGCGACGAACATGGCCATGGTTTCGCCGAACGACAGAATCTCGATCTCAGACATGGGCGCTCTCCAGCCGTGATTGACCCAGTCGGGCCAGGACAGCGACATGCTCGGTGGTCAATTGCAGCAAGTTATCGGCTTGCAACGGGTATTCCGCCGCCCGGGTTACGCCTTGGGTCATGTGCTGCAGCAGCTGCTCCCATAGATGCAGGTCGCCGGGGCCGGGCGGTATCGCCACCAGTTTGCTGTCGGCCCTGCGCGTGACAGCCTTGCAATGCACGTAACCTACATGGCGGCCCAGCAAGCGTGCGGCGGTGGCGGCTGATTGGTCCTGCCATTGCCAGTTGCCAATGTCGAAGGTCATCTGCACCGGCAGCTTGTGTTGCTCGACCTGAGCGAAGAACCGTTGGAGCGGCTCGATGCGTCCGCCCTGTAAGGTCTGATCGTTTTCCACCAGCAACTGGACCGGATGCTGTGCCAGGCAGGACGCAAGGCTGTGCAGGTCGTTGTTGTCGGTGAAGTAACCCAAGGACACTTTCAGCCATCGTGCGCCGAAGGACTGTGCCCGTTTCAGGGTCGCGGCCAGTAGTGGGTTGGGTTGCGACTGCCCGGCCACCCAGAGTTCCAGCGGCGAAGAAAACACCGCCTCAAGTCCCTGTTGTTCGATGGCTCGGGTCAGTTCGCGCGGGTCTTCGGCGGTGAGCAGTTCTTCACGCCACTCGATGCGCCTGGCTCCGGCGCTGGCCAGCAACTCGACGAATGCCAGTTGCCCGCGTTGCCGAACCAGCTCGGCGCCGTAGCTGGAAAGGCTGATGGAAACGGGTGATTTATTCATGGTTATTGACCTCTGAAACCGGTTTCATTTTTTGTGCAAAAAAAGGTTCAAAAAAATTTGAATGATGCTGATCGGATATTTGTGTTGTCTGTGAGGGCCTCTTCGCGAGCAAGCTCGCTCCTACAAGGACAGCGCTGAACCTGTAGGAGCAGCCGGTCGACGCTCGATTGCTCGCGAAGAGGCCTGTCAGTCAGCAAACCCCTCGCGTCGACCCACGAACAATCAACTGCGCCGGATAATCCAGCGTCCGTACGGGCCCGTCATCCCCGCGCAATCGCTTGAGCAAACAATCAAATGCACTGGCGCCGATGGCTTCGGTGGGCTGGGCGAGGGCGGTGATTCCGCTGCCCACCAGCGGGTACCAGTCCAGATCATCCAGGGCGATCAAACCCACATCCTCGAACAGTCCGCAACCCAGCTCACGCAGCGCGCGGGTACTGGCCAGCGCGGCAATGCCGTTGGCGCAGAACAGGGCTTTCGGGCCGGGGCCGGGCGTGGCGAGAAAGGCTTGCAGGCGTGCGGTCAGCTCGGCACCGGTCTCGACAACCCTGCCGAGCAGGGCCGGGCGCTGCGCGATCTCGCCGGTGAAGCTGCTGACCCGTTCGATCCGCGAGCTGGTGCCGTCATAGGGTTCGCTGACCATCAATACGTCGCGATAACCTTGTTGTTCAAGGTGCGTGAGGGCGGTGTGGACTGCGGCGGGGTTATTCAGGCCGACCAGATCGCTGTGCAACTGGTCGACCTTGCGATCCACCAGCACCATGGGCATTTCATCGTGCAGTTCGCGTAATTGATCCAGGTGATGGCCGAGGGTGTTCACGATCAGGCCTTCGATGTTGTAGGAGCGCAACGCCGCCAAATGCTGACGTTCCTGCTCGTCATCGCGGTCGGTGTTGCACACCACAAGGCTGTAGCCGTGCTGACGGCAGGCGGTTTCCACGCCATGCATCACGGCAATCGAATAAGGGTTACGGATATCGGCCACCAGCATGCCGATCAGGCGGGTGCGCCCGCGTTTCAGTCCTCGGGCCATCTGGTTCGGGCGATAACCCAGCTCGCTGATCGCCTGTTCGATGCGCAAGGCAATGGCATCGGAGAGCAAGGCGCGGTCTTCGCCGATAAAGCGCGACACGCTGGCCTTGGAGACCCTGGCGCGTTCGGCGACATCGAGCATGGTGACGCGGCTGCGTTGGGCGGCGGAAAAACTGTTCACGGTGTACGACCTTCTTATTGGAATTATTGGGAAGCAGCGGTCATGAGACTTCGCTGAAACCGGTTTCAGAAGACACCAGAACCTGATAGGTCGTCAAGAGGGGGAAGGAAAGGAATGAAAAAATTGTGGCGGTGGCGAGGGGGCAAGCCCCAATGCCCTATAGGAGCACAATGTTGTTCAGTTAAGCGAACGCAGCTTTTTGTAGGAGCAGCCGGTCGACGCTCGATTGCTCGCGATATGGCCGTTAACGATGACGCGTGTTTTCTGAATAAACGCGCCGCCCTTGAGTCCATCGTCGGAACGCCGCCCGGACCAATCGAGCGTCGACCGGCTGTTACAACAAAGCCTCCCCGCCACAATGGGTTCCAGGAAACCCGCGTAAATACTCGAACAGTGCCTCGTAAAGCTCATCAACTTCAACGGCAAGACCACGCGCCCGCAAGCAGCCATGGACCAGCCCCTGACCTTGATAAAGCAAGGCGGGCGTGTTGGCCGCGTTCAGCCGATCACTGAAACATACGCCGTCATCGCGTAATGGATCGAACTGCGCCACTGCGATAAACGCTGGTGGCAGACGGCTGAAGTCGTTTGCCAGTAACGGCATGGCATAGGGCGAACGCTGCGTTGGACCCGGTAAATACAGCGCGTGATAGCCATCCAGATCGTTGGTGCTGAGTAACGGCGCATCGGCGCATTCACTGCGTGACGGCAAACTCGCATCGCCGCCCAGCCCTGGATAGATCAGCACCTGCGCAGCAGGTAACGGCTCATGGGCGTCTCGTAACGCCAGGCACAACGCGGCAGCGAGATTGCCACCGGCGCTGTCTCCAACCACAACGCGCCGTTCAAGGTCCAGTTGAAACGGGCAACCATCACTGTCCAGCGCTCGCCACACCGCCAGACAATCGTTAAAGGCTGCCGGGAACGGATGCTCTGGAGCCAGCCGATAATCCACCGCCAGCACCAGCACCTGAAGTCGGGCTGCCAGTTCGGCGGTGATGAAGTCGTGGGAGTCCAGGTCACCGACGACCCAGCCGCCGCCGTGCACGTAGACGATGCACGGCCAGCCGCCGGCCGGCATCGCAGTGGTCGGGCAGTAAGCGCGCACCGGTACGTCATTCAAACGCAATTCCGTCACGGCCAACCCCGCAGGCCGGGGCGGGGTGAACGCCCGGCACATGCGGCTATAAGCTTCACGTAGGCCTTTAAAACTGCTATCCAGGCTATTGAAACTCAAGGTTTTCTCGACGAACTCAAGAAGTTCGGGAGAGAGCGGGTATTCGGTCATACGGCACTCGGTTGGGCATCAAGGTTTCAGACTGGCCTGTACGGTAGCGACGCCATCCTTGCCATCCACGCTGGTCACACCCGCCAGCCAGCGTTGCAGATCCTCCGGGTGCTCGCGCAGCCATTGCTTGGCCACATCTTGAGGCGCCTTGCGGGCCATGATCGGCACCATCAACTGGCTTTCCTGCGCGGCGGTAAAGGTCAGGTTTTCCAGCAGGCGGTTGACGTTCGGGCAACGCTGGGCGTAGTCCGGTGCGGTCACGGTGGAGACCGTCGCGGCGCCTTCGTTGGGGCCATAGACGTCCTCGCTGCCGGTCAGATAGGTCATCTTCATGTTGATGTTCATCGGATGCGGAGTCCAGCCGACGAACACCACGAACTCCTTGTGATTCACTGCCCGCTGGACGGCGGCAAGCATCCCGGCTTCACCGGACTCGATCAGTTTGAAGCCACCGAGGCCAAAGTGATTGGTTTCGATCATGGTCTTGATGGTGGTATTGGCGCCACTGCCGGGCTCGATGCCGTAGATCTTGCCGCCCAATTGGTCTTTGAATTTGGCGATATCGGCGAAGGTTTTCAGCCCGGCCGCTGCAACGTATTCGGGGACCGCCAGGGTGGCCTGGGCATCGGCCAGGCTGGGTTTGTCCATGACCTTGAGCTGATTGGCGGCGACAAAGGGTGCGATGTTCTGATCCATCGCCGGTTTCCAGTAACCGAGGAAGATGTCCAGCCGCTTGTCACGAATACCGGCGAAGACGATTTGCTGCACGGCGCTGGTCTGCTTGCTGTCGTAGCCAAGACCGGTTAGCAAGACGTCAGCCATGCCGCTGGTGGCGATCACGTCCGTCCAGTTGACCACGCCCATGCGCACGGTTTTGCAGGACGGCGCTTCGTTGGCCATAACGCTGGTGGTTAGCAGTGCGGTACCGGAGAGAATCAACAGACAACGGTTGAACAGTCTTTTCATGTGAGAAGTCTCGCTCGGCAGGTCGTTTATTGTGGGTTCGGCGTCTTTATGCACCGTGCCATCACCTTACGCAGCACGTCAGGCGCCAAAGCGCTCTGCGGCGACTGGATTTTGCACTGTGGCGACACTGATTACCCGTGCAGTTAGCCGATGGACGGAACCCACGGTCTAGAACCAGGAGACCGGGCATAGAACACCCCGGAACGCAACTAGCAGATCTGTTAGTGGCGTCGAAAGTATCAATGGCCTGTAATTACCCTATACGCGACTCCTCGCCAGGAGCGCCATTCACAGTGGAGTAGTGAAATGAATCCGGACGACGAAGCGAAGCTCTATCTTCAGTACTCGACTGCAGTTGACGCGAATGGTGAATCGGCACCATTACTGGCCACGGTTACATTCGATCCAGACTCGACACAACCACGCAATCTACGCAACCCGGGGAGAAGTTCTTCCGAGGCCTGGCTAACATGGGATGCTCCCAGCGATTCGTCGGGTCTGCGTGATTACGAAATCACCTGTCCGGGTAGGGGAACTGTTCAAACCACTGCGCGTGAACACATTGCCGGTAACTTGATACCTGAAGTTGCATATCAGTTTAAGGTTCAGCCGCGCAGAACTGCGGGTATGCCTCCTGCGCTCTCGCAGTCGATCACTGTCGTAACCCACGATTTAACCCCCCCGAATAAACCGAAAGCGCTCAGGCTCACAACGCTGACGCCCGATAGTGCATCGCTGAGTTGGACTGCATCAACCAGCAACGGCGTCCGTTACAGAGTTTATCTCAATGGATCCCTCGTCGGGGAGATCGACCAACTCCATTTCACTTTGGCGCACCTGCAAGATCATACTGACTTTCACGTTAAAGTTCGTGCAGTTAATACCTCTGGCATCATGTCGAGCGCCGCCTCTCTCAGGTTCAACACCTTGTTGCGTGCACCGACAAACCTGAGGTTCAGCCATCTCAACGGGTTCTGCAGGCTGGCCTGGGATCCGAGTTTCGGGAAGTATCCGACTCATGTGGTCTCCATCAATGGCAAAGTGTTCACCACTGGCCGAGGCCGTGTAGGTTACAACTTCAAGCTGGCCGATCTATCGCCTGGTCCTGCCCCACATCGCTTCAACTTTGCGGTTTATGCTCGACTTGATGATTCCATCTCGAAAACGACCGAACTGGAGAGGACGCTGACTGACGATGTACCTCCGAGTAAACCCGGCGCCCCCATTGTCAGCGATATCACAGACACTTCGGCGAGACTGACCTGGGAGCCGTCGAGCGATAATGTAGGGGTGACTGGTTATAAAGTTTTCTTGAATAGTCTTCCTGGTTTATTTTTTGTCCCGGATGCTCACCACACTCTCAATAGGTTGACCAGCGGTGCCTACTACTATGTTTTCGTGCGCGCGCGGGACAAAGATGGAAACCTTTCTGCTCCCAGCGGAATCACAGTGTTCAAAACCACCGGGCAGGCGCCAAAACCTCCACCCTCTGCACCAAAAGAAGTACGTATCACGCCCCTGACATCTACTTCAGCCAAACTGGAGTGGTCATTCGTGGAGGAGGAAGCTGTTACGACGGGCGCAAGAATCATGATCAATGACGAGCACTATGTAGATGTGCTTTTTATGGCCGCAATTACGTTGTCCAAGCTGATCCCTGACGTTGAATACTCAATCAAAGTGCGTGCCTTTGACTATTATGGGCAGTTATCCGAACCGGCCACTCTTGTCTATGAACCCAAGGACGTCACGCCGCCCAGTGTCCCGGAAAACTTGCGTGAAATTGCTTCGACATTCGATTCAGTGACACTGGCCTGGGAGGAGTCAACGGACGACGTCAGTATGTGTGGCTATGTCATCTACAATAATCACGAATATTTCGACAGCACACCGCTTGCCCACTACACCGCCGTCGGTTTGTTTCCCGGTTCGTACTCATTTGAGGTTTGTGCTTTGGATGCTTTCGGGAATGCTTCCGAGCCGGCTTCAATAGTCGTTGAAATCAAAAGCTGACTTTCCGGGGGCGTCTTCCTGCAGTTCCGTGATCGAAGAACTGCAGGCGCTCTTTCACCCAAACAACCCCGCCGCAATATTGATCGAGAAACCCAATATCGCGGTGTTGAACAAAAAGCCGATCAGCGACTGCGCCAGGACGATCTTGCGCAGCCCCCGCGTAGCGATCCCGACGTCCGAGGTTTGCACCGCGACGCCGATGGTGAAGGAGAAATACAGGAAGTCCCAGTAGTTGGGGTTCACCAGGCCCTCGGCAAAGCGCAGGGCCGGTTCCTTGCCGCCCCAGGTGTAATAAAGCCGGGCGTAATGCACGCTGAAAATGACCCCGATCAGCAGCCATGAGCCGATCACCGTCAACCCGGTAAAGCCGTAGCGCAAGAGTTTGTGGGTGGTGTCCAGGTCTTTGCTGCCGGCCAGTTCGAAGGTAATAGCCGCGAGGCTGGCAATCGCTGCGATGCACACCAGCAACAGCACCAGCCCGGCATTTTCGTCTTCGACCTCGGCGATCCGTTTCACGTCATCGGCCCGTGAACGCACGGTGAGCCAGAACATCAGCGCCAGGTAAGTCCAGACCCCGGCGTTCCAGCCAAAGAGGGTTTTGCTGATAACCGAATCGGCGGGAGCCAGAATGCTGACCACCACACCCAGCAGGGCAGCGGCGGTCAAACGAGGATGGGTGCGGACCAGGTGCGGCATGGTTGTTCTCTGCGGCGGGGCTTTGACGAACCTTAGCATGTGGCTGAATAGAGAATCCTGTAGCAGCTGCCGAAGGCTGCGTTCGGCTCGGTCCGCGCTCGGGCGAAGCAGTCGTAAAAGGTGCGACCGAGATCCTCCTGAAAGACCCCGATCACCGATTTGCGACCGCTGCGCGCTCGAACGCAGGCTTCGCCAGCTGCTACAAAAAGCGGCTCAATCCGCCTTATGCCGCTTCTTCACAAGCTTCATCACCACCACAAAAAACACTGGCACGAACACCACCGCCAGGGTCGCGGTGATCATCCCGCCGATGACTCCGGTGCCGATGGCTTGCTGGCTGGCGGAACTTGCGCCTGTAGCAATCGCCAGTGGCACCACGCCGAGGATAAACGCCAGGGAGGTCATGACAATGGGGCGCAGACGCAGGCGTGCGGCTTGTACCGTGGCGTCGATCAGGTCGTGGCCTTCGTCATACAGGCTCTTGGCGAACTCGATGATCAGGATCGCGTTCTTCGCCGACAGACCGATGATGGTGATCAGCCCGACTTTGAAGAACACGTCGTTGGGCATTCCACGCACAGTCACCGCCAGCACCGCACCGAGCACTCCCAAAGGCACCACCAGCAACACCGAGGTGGGAATCGACCAACTCTCGTACAGCGCCGCCAGGCACAGGAACACAATCAGCAACGACAGTCCGAGCAGGATCGGTGCCTGGGCGCCGGAAAGGCGCTCCTGCAACGACAATCCGGTCCATTCCTGGCCCAGGCCCGCGGGCAGTTGCGCCACCAGCCGCTGGATTTCTGCCATGGCCTCACCGGTGCTGTGACCCGGTGCCGGCTCCCCGGAAATGCTGATGGCCGGATAACCGTTGTAGCGCGTCAACTGCGCCGGGCCCTGAGTCCAGTTGGCCTGGACGAAGGCCGACAACGGCACCATTTTTTCGGCGCTGTTACGCACGTGGATGTTCAGCAAGTCCGCCACCTGACTGCGTTGATCGCCTTCAGCTTGCACCACCACCCGTTGCATCCGGCCCTGATTGGGGAAGTCATTGATATAAGCCGAACCCACTGCGGTGGACAGCACATTGCCAATATCGGCAAAGGAGATACCCAAGGCGTTGGCCTGCTTGCGGTCGACTTCCAGTTGCACTTGCGGCGCTTCAGCGAAGGCGCTTTCCCGGACGTTGGCCAGAATCGGGCTTTTCTCGGCCGCAGCCAGCAGTTCGGTACGCGCTTGCATCAGCGCGGCATGGCCGACGCCGCCACGGTCTTGCAGACGGAACTCGAAACCGCTGGAGGTACCGAGACCGTCCACTGGCGGCGGCAGCACCGCGTAAGCCACCGCGTCCTTGACCTGGCTGAGGGCGATGTTGGCCCGGTCAGCGATTGAGGCGGCCGAGTCGTCGCTGCCACGTTGCGACCAGTCCTTGAGCGTGGTGAAGGCCAGCGCTGCGTTCTGCCCGCTGCCAGAGAAGCTGAAACCGAGGATCACCGTGCTGTCGCCCACTCCGGGCTCGGTGGCGTTGTGCGCTTCGATCTGCTCCACCACCTGCACCGTGCGGTTCTTGCTGGCTCCGGGTGGCAACTGGATGTCGGTGATGGTGTAACCCTGGTCTTCCACCGGCAGGAACGAGGAGGGCAGGCGACTGAAACACAGCCCCAGGCCGATCAACAGCACGCCGTAGATCAACAGAAAACGACCGCTACGTTTGAGCGCGTAGACCACCGTGCGTTGATAGCCGTCGCTCAGTTGCTCGAAGCGTCGGTTGAACCCACCGAAGAACCCGCCCCTGGCGTGATGTTCACCCTTGGCGATCGGCTTGAGCAACGTGGCGCACAACGCCGGGGTCAAGGTCAGGGCGAGGAACGCCGAGAACAGAATCGAGGTGGCCATCGACAGTGAGAACTGTTGGTAGATCACCCCCACCGAGCCCTGCATGAACGCCATCGGGATAAACACCGCCACCAGCACCAGGGTGATGCCGATGATTGCGCCGGTGATCTGCTTCATCGCCTTGCGCGTTGCCTCTTTGGGCGACAGGCCCTCGGTGGCCATGATCCGCTCGACGTTCTCTACCACCACGATGGCGTCGTCCACCAGGATGCCGATGGCCAGTACCATGCCGAACATGGTCAGCACGTTGATCGAGAATCCCAGCGCCAGCATGGTCGCAAAGGTACCCATCAGCGCCACCGGCACCACCAGCGTCGGGATCAGCGTGTAGCGGATGTTTTGCAGGAACACAAACATCACCGCAAACACCAGCAACATCGCTTCGCCCAAGGTGTAGATCACTTTGGTGATCGAGACTTTGACGAACGGGGACGTGTCATAGGGGATCTTGTACTCCACGCCGAGCGGGAAATACCGTGCCAGTTCGTCCATCTTCGCCCGCACCAGCGTCGCGGTGCTCAAGGCGTTGGCACCCGGCGACAGCTGCACGCTGACAGCGGTCGACGGCTTGCCGTTAAGGCGGGTGGAGAATTGGTATTCCTGGCTGCCGACCTCGACCCGGGCAACGTCGCCGATACGCACGGTCGAACCGTCGGGATTGGCCCGCAGCACGATGTCGGCGAACTCTTCGGGCGTCGACAACTGGCCTTTGACCAGCACCGTCGCGGTGATTTCCTGAGTCGAACGGGTCGGCAAGTCACCGATGCTTCCGGCCGAGACCTGGGCGTTCTGCGCGGCAATCGCGGCGCTGACATCGGCCGGGGTCAGGTTGAAGCCAATCAGCTTCTGTGGATTGATCCATATTCGCATGGCCCGCTCGGCACCATACAGCTGCGCTTTACCGACGCCATCCAGGCGGCGGATCTCGTTCATCACGTTGCGCGCCAGGTAGTCGCTGAGTGCCACATTGTCGAGCTTGCCGTCACTGGAGGTCAGGGTGATCAACAGCAGGAAGCCGGCCGAAACTTTTTCGACCTGCAAGCCCTGCTGGGTGACCGATTGCGGCAGGCGCGGCTCCACCGCTTTAAGGCGGTTTTGCACGTCGACCTGGGCCATCTCCGGGTTGGTGCCGGGCTGAAAAGTCGCGGTGATGGTGGCGCTGCCCAGGCTGCTCTGGGACTCGAAGTACAGCAAATGGTCAGCGCCGTTGAGCTCCTGCTCGATCAGGCTGACCACGCTTTCGTCCACCGTTTGCGCCGATGCGCCGGGGTAGGTGGCGTGGATTTCGACTTTCGGCGGCGCGACGTTGGGGTACTGCGCCACCGGCAATTGCGGAATGGCCAGGGCGCCGGCCAGCAGGATAAACAACGCGACCACCCAGGCGAATATCGGGCGGTCGATAAAGAATTGCGGCATGGGAGGTGCGTCCTGGGGGCTGTTGCTAGCTACTGGCCAGAAACCTGGGCGAGTGGAAGAGGGGTGTCGTCGATCTGCACTTTCTCGCCGGGGCGAGCATGTTGCAGGCCTTCGATGACAATGCGGTCGCCCGGTTTCAGGCCGTTGGTGACAATCCAGCGATCCTTCTGCTCCTGACCAAGCTGCACCGGTTGCTGACTGACCCGCTGCCCGGCGTCCACCAGCAGCACCTGAGCGATACCGGCGCTGTCACGCAGGATGGCCCGTTGCGGCACACTGATGCCTTGTGGGTTGACCGCTTGCTCCAGACGTACGCGGATGAAGCTGCCCGGCAGCAGATCGAGGTCCGGATTGGGGAACTCGCTGCGCAGGATGATCTGGCCGGTGCTCGGGTTGACGCTGATGTCGGCAAACAGCAATTTGCCCGGCAGCGGGTAAAGGCTGCCGTCGTCCTGAATCAAGGTGGCGCGGGCCTGATCCTGCCCGACCTGTTGCAACTGCCCGGCGCGGAAGGCGCGGCGCAGGTCGTTCAGCTCACGGGTCGACTGGGTCAGATCGGCGTGGATCGGGTCCAGTTGCTGGATCAGCGCCAATGGTGTGGTTTCGTTCTGCCCGACCAGTGCGCCCTCAGTGACCAGTGCCCGGCCAATGCGCCCGGAAATCGGCGCGGTGACCGTGGCGTAGCCCAGGTTCAGTCTGGCCCGTTGTACCGCGGCCTGATTGGCCGCTACATCGGCAGCCGTCTGCCGGACGCTGGCTCGGGCGTTGTCATAATCCTGGCCGCTGATGGCGTTGCCTTCGACCAGCTGGCTGTAACGCTGCTCCTGCAAGCGTGCCTGGAACGCATTGGCCTCGGCCTTGCGCAGGCTGGCCAGGGCGCTGTCGAGGTCGGCCTTGAACGGCGCCGGGTCGATGCGAAACAGCACGTCGCCTTTGTTGACGTCGGAACCTTCACGGAACGTGCGTTGCAGCACGACGCCGGCCACCCGTGCCCGCACTTCGGCAATCCGCGGCGCGGCGATCCGTCCGCTCAGTTCGCTGCTGATAGACAGTGGCTGCGCCTGGAGGGTCTCGATCCGGACCGTGGCCAGCGGTGGTTGTTCTTTGGCGGTGGAGGACTTGTCACAAGCGCTCAGCGTCAATGCCAATGCAATCAGGCCAAGCTTTGCAAACAGGTTCTTTGACATGTGAATACCCCAATAATGACTCAGGCATGCTACGGGGAGTCGTCGGGGGTAGCGGTGAAGCTTTGTAGGTGCTCTGTGAAATTGTGTGAAGGTTTTGCTCGCGGGTGCGCCAGGGCGTATATCCTTTGCGACCGCTTCGCGGTCGATCGCGGGCAAGCCTCGCTCCTACGGTTTTGCACCGTTCCTGTAGGAGCGAGGCTTGCCCGCGAAGACGGACTAACAGTCACCACAGCACTTTCTGGAAACACCCATGCCCAACATCCTCCTGGTCGAAGACGACACCACGCTCTGCGAACTGATCGCCAGCTACCTGGAACGCAATGGCTATCAGGTCAGTGTGATCAGCCGCGGCGACCAGGTGCGTGAGCGTGCGCGAGTCAATCCACCGGATCTGGTGATCCTCGACCTGATGCTGCCAGGGCTCGACGGGCTGCAAGTCTGCCGCTTGCTGCGGGCCGATTCGGCGACGTTGCCGATTCTGATGCTGACCGCCCGCGACGACAGCCACGATCAGGTGCTGGGCCTGGAAATGGGTGCCGACGATTACGTCACCAAGCCCTGCGAGCCGCGTGTGCTGCTGGCGCGGGTGCGGACCTTGCTGCGGCGCAGCAGTCTCAGCGAGCCGCAAACGGCCAGCGACCGTATTTTGATGGGCAACCTGTGCATCGATTTGTCGGAACGCAGCGTGACCTGGCGTGAGCAACTGGTGGAGCTGTCCAGCGGCGAGTACAACCTGCTGGTGGTGCTGGCCCGACATGCCGGTGAAGTCCTGAGCCGCGATCAGATCCTGCAACGTCTACGTGGCATCGAGTTCAACGGCACCGACCGCTCGGTGGACGTGGCCATCTCCAAGCTGCGGCGCAAGTTCGACGATCACGCCGGTGAAGCACGCAAAATCAAAACGGTGTGGGGCAAGGGTTACTTGTTCAGTCGTTCCGAGTGGGAATGCTGAGCCGATGCTGAGAACGCTGATTCGGTTGTACCTGATCACCATCGTCACCTTCAGCGCGGCGATTTACCTGATCCCGGACCTGGTGATCAAGGTTTTCCATGAGCGCTTTGTGAACTACAACCTGGACCAGTCCCGCGGTCTGCAAAACCTGATCGTCAAACAGTTTCACGCAGTGCCGGCCGAGCAATGGCAGGCGTTGGCAACCGAAATGGATCAGCAGTTCCGGCCGTTGCAGGTGGCGTTGGTGCGCAACGACGACCCTGACTTCAGCGCCTACGAAACCGAGCGTTTGCAGCGTGGCGAGAAAGTGGTCCGTCTGGGCGATTGGGGCTGGCGCACGTTGACCGTAGCGCCACTGGATGAGCAGAGGGTGGTCAAGCTGATCGTTCCGCCGGACCCATTGGACGTCAACTTGCTGTACTGGAGCATGAACGTGCTGATCGTCGCAGCGTTGCTGGCCTGCCTGCTGTTCTGGCTACGTGCGCACTGGCGTGATCTGGAACGTTTGAGTGGCACCGCCGAGCGCTTCGGCAAGGGCCATTTGAGCGAGCGCACGCAAATCCTGGCCAGCTCCAATATCGGTAACCTGGCCAATGTGTTCGACACCATGGCCGGTGATATTGAAAACCTGCTCAACCAGCAACGCGATCTGCTCAACGCCGTGTCCCATGAACTGCGCACGCCGCTGACCCGGCTCGACTTTGGCCTGGCGCTGGCGCTTTCCGACGACTTGCCGGCGGCCAGCCGCGAGCGCTTGCAGGGGTTGGTAGCGCATATCCGCGAGCTGGATGAGCTGGTGCTGGAGCTGCTGTCCTACAGCCGCCTGCAAAATCCGGCGCAGGTGCCTGAACAGGTGGAGGTGTCCCTCGATGAGTTCATCGACAGCATTCTGGGTAGCGTCGATGAGGAGCAGGAGTCCCCGGACATCGTGATCGATGTCCTGCTGCATGGCATGCTTGAGCGCTTTACCCTCGACCCGCGGTTGACCGCTCGGGCGATCCAGAATTTGTTGCGCAATGCCATGCGCTATTGCGAGCGGCGAATTCAGGTGGGGGTTGAGGTATGCCCCAAAGGCTGCAAAATCTGGGTCGACGACGACGGCATCGGCATTCCCGACGGCGAGCGCGAACGGATCTTTGAACCCTTCTATCGACTGGACCGCAGCCGCGACCGCGCCACCGGAGGCTTTGGCCTGGGCCTGGCCATCAGCCGCCGGGCGCTGGAAGCCCAAGGCGGCACCCTAACGGCCGAGACTTCACCGCTGGGCGGGGCGCGATTCAGGTTGTGGTTGCCGGTGCTGGAGTGAACAACCTTAATCCAGTGCCGGGTTACTGATCGTTCCCACGCTCCGCGTGGTAACGCATCCAGTGACGCTCTGCGTCACAGCCGGACGGAAGTGTCCAAGGTGGCATTCTTTTACTGCGCGTGGGAACGATCAAGACCTTGACCCCAGGATCTCTCACAAAAACGCCGTCGCACTCTCCACATCGTTCGCGGTGATCAACCGCACGCCCGCCGTTTGCATCCGTTGCGTGGCAGCGGCCAGTGAGCCGTCCCTGTCAATTGCTCTGCAGGCATCCACCACTACAAAGGCGTTGAACCCGGCCGCTCGCGCATCGAGTGCCGAATACATCACACAAAAATCCAGCGCCAGTCCGACCATATAGACCGTGTCGATCCCGCGCGCTTTCAGATAACCGGCCAGTCCGGTGGTGGTTGTGCGATCGGCTTCGACAAAGGCCGAATAGCTGTCGATGTCAGGGTTGCAGCCTTTGCGGATGATCAGTTGCGCGTGGGGCAGATTCAAGTCGGCGTGAAGCTCGGCACCGTGGCTGGCTTGCAGACAGTGATCAGGCCAGAGCGTTTGCGCACCGTAAGGCAGCTGAACACTGTCGTAAGGCTTGCACCCCGGGTGGCTGGAGGCGAACGAGGCATGTCCGGCCGGGTGCCAGTCCTGAGCGATGACCACTTGTTTGAAGTGGCTGGCAATGCGATTGATCAGCGCAACAATCACATCCCCTTCAGGCACCGCCAGTTGGCCGCCGGGAATAAAGTCGTTCTGCACGTCGATGACCAACAGCACACTGCGATTGCGGGGTGTACCGAGTGATTTCCATTGAACCGAGGTGGTTGTCATGCCGGGATCCTCCCTGGAAGTAAGATGCCAAGCATAGTGCCAACTGTGATCAAGCGCTGAATCGGCTTCTAAATAGCTGCGCCATGGCCTCAAGCTCCGCTGTCGGGTTATGGCCGATGACCATGTAGGAGTGATCGGTTTCGGACCAGTAGACGATATTCATCCCGCGTCGTTGCTCTTGCGCGGGAGGGCGAGTGCCGTTTTTTGAGCGGGTGATGCACAGCGCCAACGGACCGTGGATCGGGTCCAGGTATGTGATCTGGGCAATCGGCACACCATCGTATTGGAGTAACTGCGCGCGTTTGAGTACAGGTCGCGGTAGCACCAGTTGTGCCGGTTCCAGTGCCAGTCCCAGGCGCTGGTCGATGGTTTTTAACTGTGCGCGTTGAGACGCTTCGTCGTCGGGGAGGTTGTCCAGGGTTTGCGGGGTGTAGAGAGCCATGTAGTCAGCCACCAATCCACGCCAGTTGGTTTCAACCTTGGGCGTGGATCCGAGAAGCAGCCGATCGGCCGCGATGCCTGCAACCAGAAAACCTGCCGCAACCGCGATGAAATGGCGTCGGCTCAACGCAGCGCTGGTCACCGGCGACGGCAAGATGTTGAGTATTGCGGCCAGCCGGTCCCGGGGCGCCTGATCGAGTAAATCCGCATAGACGCTCTGGAAGGGCAGATCACTGCGCGACAGCCACTCAAGACGCTGTTCCAGGGTTTCGTCATTAGACAGTGCAAAATCGACCCGGTCCCGGTCCTCGGCACTCAGCTGACCGTCGAGGTAGGCCACCAGCAGTTCATCCGATGGTCCTTGTTGCGAGCGCTGGTCAGTCATCGCCGTTCTCCTGTCGAGGTGGTGGGCACTGAGTGCAGGGGCGGATGCTCGGCCAGCTTCAAACGAGCGGCAGCCAGACGGCTCATGACGGTGCCGATGGGGACCGCGAGGACCTCGGCGACTTCCCGGTAAGACAGACCCTCGACATAGGCCAGAAACACCGTTTCGCGCTGCGCCTCAGGCAAGGCATCGACGCGTTTGATCACTTGTGCGGCCAGCACGTGGGTCTGCGCTGCGTGTTCACCATCGAACGAAAAGACGCTGTCCGCTTCGACGAACCCCAGACCCTGGCGCACCCGCAGCGCGCGGACCTCGTTGAGCCAGATCGAATGCAGGATGCTCAGCAACCAACGATCCATGCGCGTGCCCGGCACAAACTGCCCGGCACGTTCCAGCGCCCGCAAACAGGTGGCCTGCACCAGGTCTTCAGCCACGTGCCGTTGCCGAGACAACACCAGGCCATAGCGCCATAAACGCGCCAGATGCTGGCCCAGCTCTGCTCGTATTGTCTGATCGCCGGCGATAGCGGCCTCCGTTATTGTTGTTGGAAGGTTTTTCAGGTTTTCGACGAGTCGGCGATGGCTTCGGCCAGGTCCTTGTATTCCTCGCAGGTGGTGCTGCAAATCGACTTGATGCTCTGCAACTGCTCATGCGCCAGATCCAGCCGGCCTTTGATCACATAGGCCTCGCCGAGGTATTCACGCACTTGCGCATAGTGCGGATCGAGTTTGACCGATTGCAAATAGTAGCCAATGCCTTCGTCGGTACGCCCCAGTTTGCGCGTGGCGTAGCCGCGGTAGTTCAGGGCTTTGGCGGTGTTCGGCTGTTTGAGGGTGTCGAGCAGGGCGAGGGCTTCTTCATAGCGACCGTCCCTGGCCAGACGGAACGCATAATCGGTGCGGTCTGCATCCGGGGTCAGGCTACTTTGCTGGTCCACACAACCTTTGCTGCGAGTGTCCCAGACCTTGCCTTTCGGGCAGTTGGGTTTGGCCGGGGCGGATTCATCGCCATGGGCCATTACCAGTGAGCTGGATAACGCCGCTGCCAGACAACCGGCGAGCAGCAGCGGGGTGGTGAAAATAGCGAGGCGGGTGTTCATCAGCGATGCTCCGATCGGTGGGATACAGGTATTGAAGAACCTACAGAGAGAACACCTGACGGTGGTTAATTATTCATGCCTGCCTGAATATCGGTGCATATCTCCGTAGCAGCTGGCGAAGCCTGCGTTCGAGCGCGCAGCGGTCGTAGTTCGGTTATCGCGGTTAGCCTGGAGAAATACAGAGTCTGATTCTACGACCGCTGCGCGGCCGAACGCAGGCTTCGCCAGCTGCTACAGGGGGCCGTACAGGCCCGAGAGTCCCGCATTTGGCCGATGCGCTGCCTTACTGCCAACCGCGATGGCTTGTTATAGTCTGGCCCTCATTTTCCATCCCCGGTAAGGATTACTGTCATGTCCGAATACCAAGCCTTTCGCGTCGAACTGGCGGACAACATCGCCCATGTGCAGATAAATCGTCCGGAAAAGATCAACTCGATGAATGCGCTGTTCTGGACCGAGATCATCGAGATTTTCCAGTGGATCGATGACACTGATGAAGTCCGGGTGGTGGTGCTCAGCGGCGCGGGTAAGCACTTTTCGTCCGGTATCGACCTGATGATGCTGGCTTCGGTGGCCAACGAACTGGGCAAGGACGTCGGCCGTAACGCGCGACTGCTGCGGCGCAAGATCCTGCAACTGCAAGCCTCTTTCAATGCCGTCGACAACTGCCGCAAACCGGTGCTGGCAGCGATTCAGGGCTATTGCCTGGGCGGTGCCATCGATCTGATCGCGGCTTGCGATATGCGTTACGCTGCCGAAGACGCGCAGTTCTCGATCAAGGAAATCGACATGGGCATGGCTGCCGATGTTGGCACTTTGCAACGGTTGCCGCGAATCATTGGTGACGGCATGCTTCGTGAACTGGCTTACACGGGACGTACCATCGGTGCCGAAGAAGCGCGTAGCATTGGCCTGGTCAACCGCAGCTACCCTGATGCGGTCAGCCTGCTCGACGGCGTGATGGGCATCGCCCGGGAAATTGCCGCCAAGTCGCCGATTGCGATTGCCGGGACCAAAGAGATGATCAGTTACATGCGCGATCACAGCATCAACGACGGACTGGAATACATCGCGACCTGGAACGCCGCCATGCTGCAATCCGCTGATCTACGCTTGGCCATGGCCGCGCAAATGAGCAAGCAGAAACCCGAATTTCTGGATTGATAAAAAATGACTTTACGCTGGACCACCGCAGTACTCGATACCGACGTTCCCGGCGGCTGGGCCGTGGCCCGCAGCAGCGACGGGTTTTTGTTCGATGACAACGGCGCGCTGTTCCCGCGCGAATGGCTGAAACGTCAGGAGCTGTCGATTCTGGCAGAACATGGCATTGGCCATCTGGACGGCGAACCGGTTTACCTGCTGGAGCTCAAAAGCGCCTCCGAGGTGCCGGGTTGCCGCTGGCAAGGTCTGCGGGCGTTCATGCTCGAGGGGGATCACACCGTCTACAAAGTGCTGGGTTATGCCGCGCAAATTGGCACCTGGGCACGCGAACATCGCTTTTGTGGCAACTGCGGTCAGGCGATGCAGCAACTTCCACGCGAGCGGGCGATGTACTGCGAGCCATGCGACCTGCGGCATTACCCGCGGATTTCACCGAGCATGATCGTGCTGATCACCCGCGGCGATGAGGTGTTGCTGGCCCGCTCGCCACGCTTTGTCCCCGGGGTCTACAGCACTCTGGCCGGGTTCGCCGAGCCTGGGGAGTCGGCCGAGGATTGCCTGATTCGTGAAGTGCGCGAAGAGGTGCAGATCGAGGTCAAGAACATCCAGTACGTCGGTAGCCAGTGCTGGCCGTTCCCGCACTCGATGATGCTCGGTTTCCATGCCGAGTACGCCGGCGGTGAAATCGTGCCCCAGGAAGACGAGATCGAAGATGCGCAGTGGTTCAACATTCACGCGCTGCCGCCGTTGCCGGCGTCACGCTCGATTGCCCGCTACCTTATCGATCTCTACGTGGCGCGCCGTTTAGGCCATGCTGAACCAGTGTTGCCAGGCTAGGCGCACGGTCAAGCCCAGCACCACGGTGATGAACACCGGGCGAATGAACTTCGCACCGCCGCTGATGGCGGTGCGCGCGCCGAAGAACGCCCCAACCATTACCGAGATGCCCATGCTCAGGCCGATGATCCAGTCCACCTGACCGGAAAACAGGAACACCGACAGCGCCGCGATGTTGCTGACGAAGTTCATGCTGCGCGCCACGCCACTGGCCTTGACCAGGTCGATGGGGTACAGCAGCAGGCTGCTGACAGTCCAGAACGCACCAGTGCCGGGGCCGGCCACGCCGTCGTAGAAACCCAGGCCGAAGCCTTGGGTCGACTGCCACTTCTTTTTGATCGGCGCGTCGCTGTCCAGCGGCGCTTTCGGCGTGCCGCCAAACAGCAGGTACACACCACAGGCGAAGACGATCACCGGCAGCATCTTGTTCAGCCACTCGGCCGGCATGTAATGCGCAACAATTGCGCCAACCAGGGCCCCCACCAACGTTCCGACAACCGCGTGCATCCATTGGCGCGGGTGGAACAGTTTGCGCCGGTAGAACGTGAAACTGGCGGTGGCCGAGCCGAAGGTGGAACTGAGCTTGTTGGTGCCCAGCACCAGGTGCGGGGGCAAACCGGCGGTGAGCAAGGCCGGGGTGGTGAGCAAGCCGCCACCGCCGGCGATGGCATCGATAAAACCGGCGATGAAGGCAACAAGGACAAGGATGGCGAGGGTGACGAGGTCTACGCTGAGTTCGAAAGGCATGGGATCGACTTATTCGGCGGGGCGCAGAAGAGGCTGCGCGAAAGGCCGGTATCTTACCCCTATGTTTCACTTCCAGCGACCGTCGTAGAGCATTCGCGGGCAAAGTCCGCACTCACAGGTCGTGCGCGGACCATGTAGGAGCAGCCGGTCGACGCTCGATTGCTCGCGATGGACTCAAGGGCGACGCGTTCATTCAGAAAGCACGCGTTATCGTTAACGTCCATCGCGAGCAAGCTCGCTCCTACAAGGGGGCAGGTAAGCCACAGGAAGTGGCTGCTTACAGCCCCAAATCAGACAACCCCGGATGCTCATCCGGGCGACGACCCAGTGGCCAGTGGAACTTGCGGTCGCTTTCCTTGATCGGCATGTCGTTGATGCTGGCGTGCCGGTTGGACATCAGCCCGTGTTCGTCGAACTCCCAGTTTTCATTGCCATAGGAGCGGTACCAGTTGCCGGAGTCGTCGTGCCATTCATAGGCGTAACGCACGGCAATGCGGTTATCGGTAAAGGCCCAGAGTTCCTTGATCAGCCGGTAGTCGAGCTCCCTGGCCCATTTGCGGGTCAGGAAGCCTTTGGCTTCTTCGCGGTTGCTGGCGAACTCGGCGCGGTTACGCCATTTAGTGTCCAGGGTATACGCCAGGGACACCCGTTGTGGATCTCGGGAGTTCCAGCCGTCTTCGGCCAGGCGAATCTTTTCGATGGCCGACTCACGGGTGAAAGGTGGAAGTGGCGGACGAACTTCAGCGTTAGATGACATTTAAAGTCTCCAGAGAAAGATAAAGTTCAAGCAGGTGCTGTCTTGTTTAAAACAATCACAGGTCCAATAACTTTCGCGCCATGCATTGCGCATTATCGGCGGCACTCTGATCGCCCATGACAAGAGCAACGGTAATGGCGCCATCGATCAGGATAAGCAGCTGTCTGGCCTGCTCCTGCGGGTCTTGCACGCCATGTTCTCTACAGAGCTTGCACAGGTAGTCGAGCAGCTTCTGTTTATGTTCTCTGGCCACCAGGCGCACCGGGCTCTGCGGGTCGCCGGTTTCGCCGCTGGTGTTGATGAACGCGCAGCCGCGAAAGCCTTCGCTGGCAAACCAGCCCTTGAGTACGGTGAACAGATTGAGCAGGCGCGCCCCCGGCGTCGGGGCCTTGTCGACCTCGGTCCGGAACCAGTGCATCCAGCGTTCATCACGGCGCTGCAAGGCGGCGACGGTGAGCTCGTCCTTGTTCGCAAAGTAGCGATAAATGCTCTTTCTGGAGACACCGGCGGTTTTCACCAGAAGATCCATGCCGGTGGCAGCGATGCCACTTTTGTAGATCAGCTTTTCGGTGACATCCAGAATGATGTCGCGCGTTTCGTTACTAGTGATTTCGTTCATGCGGCCAACAGTAGAACGATCGTTCTTCTTAGTCAATAGGTTATTTTATCAGCGATGATCGTTCCCACGCTCCCGCGTGGGAATGCAGCCTG